>CAIRBD010000452.1 GCA_903876745.1 uncultured Gemmatimonadota bacterium | reverse complement strand
TGGTGATGGACCCGCGCGTGAAGACGCCGGGCGCCGACCTCAAACAGCAGGCGACCTTGTCGCTCGCGCTGTATGACGCCGCACTCGACGCGCCGGCGACGGCCAAGGTCATCCGCGCCACGCGGGCGCAGGTCGTCGACCGCAAGAGCAAGGTGAGCGGCGCGCTCGCCAGCACGCTGGACGCGTTGGCGAAGTCGCTCGACGAACTCGCCGGTCCGGAGCCGGTCGCCGGTGGTCGCGGCGGCGGCGGTCGCGGTGGCCGTGCCGGTGGGACGCCCGCGCCGGAGTCGTTCGCGAGTGTGAGCGCGCAGTTCCTCCCGATCATGAACGTGCTGCAGGGGGCCGACGCCACGCCCACCTCACAGGCGGTGGCCGCGGCCGACGACCGCCTCAAGGCCCTCGACGCGCTCAAGAAGAAGTGGGACCATGTGGTGAAGGCCGACCTCCCGGCGCTCAACATCAAGCTCCGCGCGGCGCAAGTCGACCCGGTGGCGATCACGTCGCTGCGGACGGCCAAATGAGTGAACGAACGCTCGTTCGAATGACGGCGATGCCTGCCGCGCGCCGCGCCGCGGCGGCGTTGTTCGCCGGGTTCCTGCTCGTGCCGGGCGGGCGCGCCGCGGCGCAGGGGGCGCCTCCCGCCGCTCCGAAGCGCCCGCTCGCGGTGTCCGACCTGAGTCGCGTGCGCGGCGTGGGCGACCCGCAGCGGTCGCCCGACGGCCTCTGGGTGGCATACACCGTGTCACGCGTGGACACGGTCAAGGATCGCACGGATTCCGATGTCTGGATGACGAGCTGGGACGGTGCCACCTCAATCCGCCTCACGTACAGCGAGGAGAACGAGAGCGCGCCGCGCTGGAGTCCGGACGGCAAGCAGCTCGCGTTCCTTTCGAGCCGCTACGGCGCGAAGGGCGCGCAAGTGTGGATGCTCAACCGCGCCGGCGGCGAGGCGGAAAAGATCACCGACCTCAAGGGCGGCGTGTCGTCCATGACATGGTCGCCCGACGGCGCGAAGCTCGCGCTCGTCGTGAACGACCCCGACCCCGACACCGCCGCGACGCCCAAAGCGAAGCCCGTGGTCGTGGACCGCTACCTGTTCAAGCAGGACGGTCAGGGCTATCTCGAGAAGCAGCACGAGCATCTCTGGGTGTTCGACATCGCCTCGCGCAAGGCGGTGCAGATCACCACGGGTGACGACGACGACTCGGCGCCGGCCTGGTCGCCCGACGGCACGCGCCTCGCCTTCATCAGCGCGCGCGAGAAGGACGCCGAGCGGTTCGAGAACAGCGACGTGTACGTCGTGGAGGCGAAGAGCGGCGCCGTGCCCGTGCGGCTCACGACCTTCCGGGGCGCCGACGAAGGGCCGCTCTCGTGGAGTCCGGACGGCGCGTCGATCGCGTACCGTCAGGCGCACGAGGCGAAGCACAGCGGCTACAGCGGCGGCTTCGGCACCGTCGCGCTCGTGCCGGCTGCCGGCGGCGCCGCCAGACTGCTCACCGAGAAGTTCGACCGACTGGTGTCGGCTTCGCGCTGGAGCCGCGTGGCGGGCACGATCGTCGGACTCGCCACCGACGACCAGCGCGAGTACCTGGTGCGCGTGAAGACGGACGGGTCGGGTTGGGAGCGCGTGCCGAGCACGCTGCCGGTGATCACGGCGTTCTCCGACGGCGCCGACGGCGGCTTCGCCGTCACGGGCTCGTCGCCGACGCAGCCCGGCGAACTTTACGCCATCGACGCGCAGGGCACGCGCCAGCTCACGCACTTCAATGCGTGGATCGGCGACATCGCGCTCTCGACGACCACCGAGTACACGTCGACGAGCGACGACGGCACGGAAGTGCACGGCATCCTGCGCCGCCCCGCGGGCGCCGCAGTGGGCGCGACGCTCCCGCTCATCGTGCGTCCGCACGGCGGTCCGGCGGGGCAGGACGCGCTCTCGTTCGACTTCGAGAAGGAACTGTTCGCCGCGCAGGGCTGGGCGGTGGTCGCGCCCAACTATCGCGGCAGCAACGGCCGCGGCACTGCCTACACCGTCGCCATCGCCGGCGACTGGTGCAACAAGGAAGTGCGCGACATCCGCGGGATGGTGAACCGTCTCATCAAGGACGGCGTGGCCGACGAATCGCGCCTCGGCGTGGGCGGCTGGAGCTACGGCGGCATCCTCACCGACTGCCTCATCGCCGCCGACCCGCGATTCAAGGCGGCCACGAGCGGCGCGGGCGTGAGCAACGTGTTCGGGATGTACGGCCACGATCAGTACATCGTGCAGTACGACCAGGAACTCGGCCAGCCATGGAAGAACGTCGACAAGTGGCTCAAGGTGTCGACGGCGTTCTTCCACGCCGACAAGATCAAGACGCCGACGCTGTTCCTGGGCGGCTCAGGCGACTGGAACGTGCCCGTGCTCGGCGGTGAGCAGATGTATCAGGCGCTCAAGTCGCTCGGCATCGACACGCAGCTCATCGTGTATCCGGGCGAACCGCACGGCATCCGCAAGCCAAGCTTCCAGCGGGACCGGCTGGACCGGTACCTCGCGTGGTACAAGAAGTATCTCGCGCCCACCGTGCCCTGATGGTGGCGCGGCGGGGAGGGGAGGCATCGCGGGCGGCCGGCCGCGCGGCGACTCCGCTCACCGCCGCGGCGGCCCGGCGGCGCGTGCGCGCCTGCGCCGACCCCGTACGCGCCAGGCTGATGCTCGGGTACTTCAAGACTGGCAAAGGCGACTACGGCGAAGGGGACCGGTTCATCGGCGCGACGATGCCGCAACTCCGCGCAATCGCACGGGAGTTCCGCGCGATGCCACTCGGCGAGTGCCTCGCACTCCTCGCGTCGCCGGTGCACGAGGATCGTATGCTCGCGCTGGTCGTCCTCGTGGATGCGTACGAGCACGCCGATGCCGCCGGACGACAGGCGATCTACGAGGCCTATCTCGCCAACACGCGGCACATCAACAACTGGGATCTGGTGGACGTGAGCGCCCCGAAGATCGTCGGACGTCACCTCGCAACGCGCAGCCGGGCCCCGCTGCGGCGGCTCGTGCGGTCGACGGTGCTGTGGGAGCGGCGCATCGCGATCCTTGCCACGATGTGGTTCCTGAGGGACGGCGACACCGCGCCGACCTTCGAGTTCGCGGAGCGGCTGCTCACGGACGCGCACGACCTGATGCACAAAGCGACCGGCTGGCTCCTGCGGGAGGCGGCAAAGAAGAACCTCGACGCCGCCACGGCGTTTCTGGATCGCCACGTGGGGCATATGCCGCGCACCATGCTGCGCTACGCGATCGAGCGATTCCCCGAGGCGGAGCGCGCAAGGTATCTGGTCCTACCGTCGTCCAGGCGGACGAGGGGCCGGACGGGCCCGTCGTGACCTGACCCTCTGGCCCAAGTCGGTGAAAGAGCGCAGTTTAGGAGCATGACCGCGCTCTCCGATCTCACCCGGCTGCTCGGCCGCGAGCTTGCCACGCTCCGCGACGAACTGCTCGCCTATCCCGATGACACATCCGTGTGGGCGCTGCCCGCGGGTCTGCCGAATTCCGCCGGCACGCTGACGCTGCATCTGGCGGGCAATCTGCGTTTCTATATCGGCGCCACGCTCGGCGCGACGGGCTACGTGCGTGACCGCGAGGCGGAGTTCGCGCAGCGCAACGTCCCGCGCGACGAGCTCCTGCGACTGGTGGAGCGCGCGGCCGACGAAATCACCCGCACGCTGGCGGCGCTGGATCCAGCCATGCTCGCGGAGCCGTTCCCGGTGGAGGTCGGTGGCGTTCGCCTCGAGACGCAGCGTTTCCTGTTCCATATCGAAGCGCATCTGGCCTACCATCTGGGCCAGATCGACTACCACCGGCGCATCGTCACGGGGCATGCGAAGTCCGTGGGCGCCCTTCCCCTCTCGGCCCTGACCGACCGTTGAATTCCGAATCTTCGAACCTCATCATCGCGAGCCTCGGACCGTTCGCCGAGGTGATCGGCGTCGTCGCGCTCGTGGCGTTGTTCACGCTGCTGCGCGGTCAGGCCGACCGGCGCCCGTACTTCAAGAACTGGGAAGAGTCGTGGGTGATGGCCGCGGTCGCGCTGACCTCGGCGGTCATCTACCAGCGGCTCACCGATCCGGCGAGCGTGCTGCTGAGCGACTCGCGCGCCACCACGTGGCTGTTCGCGGCGGGCTACCTCGCCTTCAAGTTCGTCTCACTCGGCATGCTCGTGGTGGGCGCGCGGGTGTACGTGAACGGCCGTCGGGACCGCTGGTTCGTGCTCGCCGCCGCGCCGGTCGGGGTCGCGCTGTCGCTGGTGAGCGAGACGTCGCACACGCAGCTGGGGGCGCTCGGACTCACGGTGAGCCCCTTCGCGGCCATCGCCTACGTCTTCGCGGCGCAGCGCCTCGCCACGATGCAGCGCTCGCGGCGCAGCCTCGGCAGCTACGTGGCTACGGCCATCCTGGGGATGCTCGCCGTCGTCTGGGCCGCGCTCTGGGTGTTCTATCTGTCGGCGCGCCTGCAGGCGTCGTTGTCGGCGAACCCGTGGTGGGTGCGGTTCGAACGCTACGGCTTCTTCCTCGACCTCGCGCTGCAGCTCGGGCTCGGCTACGCGATGGTGCGCCTCCTCTTCGAGGACGGCCGCCGCGACGCCGCCGACACGCAGGCGCATCTCGACGTGATGCACAACCGGTCGCTCCTCGACGAGTTCTACGACGAGCACACGGGACTCCTCAACCGCAAGGCGTTCGACCACGCGGTGGGCCTCGATTTCGCGATGGCGAGTTTCGGCAGCGTGGCGCACGTGCGTCTCACAGATCGGAAGAGCGTCGTGTAGGGAAAGAGT
>CAIRBD010000451.1 GCA_903876745.1 uncultured Gemmatimonadota bacterium | reverse complement strand
GAGGAACTGCTCGCGCGCGTCGAGGCGCTGGCGCGCCGGCCACGGGCCCTCGCGTCGCCGGTGCTCAAGGCGAACGACCTCGAGGTGGACCTCGACGCGCGCGAGGTGCGGCGCGGCGGCAAGTCGGTGGAACTCACGCCCAAGGAGTTCCTTGTGCTCGAGTACCTGATGCGGCACGCCGGGCGCGTGATGAGCCGCACGCTCATCACCGAGTATGCGTGGGGCTATCATTTCGACCCCGGGACGAACATCGTGGACGTGGTGATCAACCATCTGCGCAAGAAGATCGACGCCGGCCACGCGAAGAAGCTCATCTCGACGGTGCGCGGCGTCGGCTACGTGATCAAGGCGTAGGGCGCGACCGTGGCGTCGATCCGGGCGCGCGTCACCCTCTCGTTCGGCTTGGCGCTCACGGCGACGCTCGGCATCGTCACGGCCGCCGTGGCCACGCAGCGTCGCGCCGTGGCCATCGCCGACCTGCGCGAGCGCGGACGCGTGATCTCGATGATCGCCGCGCGCATGGTCGCGAACTCGTCCACCGGCGATGAGCAGACGATCACGCTCGACTTCACCAACATGAAGAACTTCGGGCCGCGCATGCAGCAGATCCTGGGTGCGCTCCCAGAGTACGTCGTCGTCCTCGATTCCGGGCGGGTGATGTATCGCTCGCAGTCCGTCGCCGTGCTCTCGGATTCGGACCAGACGCGACTGCTGCAGGCGGCGTCGCGGATCACAGAGACCGGGCTGCCGGTCGTGCAGCTCGCCGGCGACGGCGCGCTCGTGACCGATCTCCGCGACGTGGAGCGGTCGGCGCAGCTGCGGCAGGTGGTCGTCGCCGTGTCGATCCGTCCCGTCGCCGCGGCCACGAAGGAGGTGATCGAGGCGATGAGCATCACGGGGTCGATCATCCTCCTCATCTCCATCGCCCTCTCGTGGTGGATCACGCGGCGCATCGAGGAGATCGACCGCATGATCGACGACGTCTCGGCGATCAGCGACGGCCGGTCGCTGCACCGGCGCATCCCCGTGGAGGGGGACAACGACGAGGTCGGGCGCCTCGGCTCGACGCTCAACGCGATGATCGCGCGTCTCGAGACGTCGTTCGCCGGCCTGCGCCGCTTCACCGCGGATGCGAGCCACGAGCTCAAGACGCCGCTCACGGTGCTGCGCGCAGACATCGAACGGGCGATGACCGCGCCGGCTCGCGGTACGGAGCAGCTCGTGGCACTGGAAGAGGCCCTCCAGGAGACGGCCCGCATGGCGGACCTCGTCGAGTCGCTGCTCACCCTGGCGCGCGCCGACGAGGGCCGGTTCGACCTGCACCGCGAGCCCGTGTCGTTCGACGCGCTCGCCCGCGACGTGGCCGAGACGGCGCACATCCTCGGTGAGAGTGCGGGGATCGCCGTCGCCATGTCCGCCATCTCGCCCGCGATGGTGATGGGAGACCGCGTGCGCCTCCGGCAGCTCTGCCTCAACCTGATCACCAACGCCATCAAGTACACCGCCAAGGGCGGCCGCGTGGAGCTCTCGCTCGAGACGCGCGACGGGGCGGTGCTCTTCAGCGTGAAGGACACGGGCATCGGCATCGCGGGGGCCGACCTGCCGTTCATCTTCGACCGCTTCTGGCGCGTGGACCGCGCGCGCTCGCGCTCGGAACGGGGCGGGGTGGGGCTCGGGCTCGCCATCAGCCAGTGGATCGCGCAGGCGCACGGCGGGTCCATCACCGTGACCTCGCGCCTCGGCCGCGGCAGCACGTTCGCCGTGAGCATCCCCGCGACGCCCATCGAAGCGTAATCCGGCGGTCATCGTATCCTCACGAGGTCGATGGGGAGCGCTTCATCCTCGCCGGGTATCCTCTGGCAGAGAGATGAAGGCCACTCTTCGCCGATGGAGGATGCCGTGTTCTCGATGTTGCCCGCTTCCTCGCTGCCCCGCGAGCTGGATTCCCGCGGTGTCCTGACGAGCGTGTTCGTGCACGTCGCGTTGATCGCGACGGCGGTGTGGATCACCGCGGCGGCCGGCCGTGCGGTGGATCGGTCGCCGCAGGACGTGCTGCCGTTCTACGTCGCCCCCGCCCGCGCGGTGGTCACGCCGCCGGCGCCGCGCTCTGCGGCGGCCAGCACGCCGCCGAACGCGGCGCCGGCGACGGCGGAGTTCGTGGTCGCGATGCCGGAGATCGTCTCTTCCGCGCTGCCCGCGGTGTCGATCGAGCCGGCGGTGTTCGATTGGGAGCACGTGCTGCTCCGCCGTGGCGGCGGCACGCTTGCGGGCACCGGCGTGTCGGCCACGGCGCCCGGCGCCGGGGACGCGTATGCCGCCGCCGCCGTGGAGCAGCCCGTGCAGGTCCTCCCGAACCAGCCCGCGCCGCGATACCCCGAAACGCTGCGCGTTGCCGGCGTGGACGGGCTCGTCGTGATGCGGTTCATCGTCGATACGCTCGGGCGCGTGGAGCCGTCCTCGATCGCCGCGACGGAGTCGTCACACGCTCTGTTCACCGAGGCGGTGCGCGCGGCGCTGCTGCGCCAACGGTTCATCCCAGCGGAAACAGGGGGGCGGCGCGTACGGCAGTTGGTGTTGCAGCCGTTTTCGTTCGTCGCGACCCGATGACGGTTAGCCGGTCCAATGCTAACGAGCGGTTAAGCAATTCTTAATGTTCGGGCATTACCCGCTCGATGGCCCACCTGTAGGTTCACCAATCGTACGCCCGTACGGATCACCCGATCAGCCAGAGGTCTCGACTTGCTCAACAACCTGCTGGAGTCCAAACCGCAGAAGCAGAAGTCGGTGGGCGGGAAGATCGCCTCCGCCATCATGCACGTCGTGCTCATCGCCTTGGCGGTGCAGGCGACGTTGAATGCGGGGCAGAAGAAGGAAGCGCGCGAGCAGAAGATCGACTTTGTGCAGGTGAAGAAGGACGAGCCACCTCCACCGAAGGACGAACCGAAGCCGCCGCCGCCGGATGTCACCGCCGCACCGCCGCCGCCGAAGGGGTTCCAGGTGCTCACCGCACCGGTGAACATCCCCGACGTGCTCCCCGAAATCGACCTCTCGAAGAAGCTGACGAACGAGGCCGATTTCACGGGCAAGGGCGTGGCGGGTGGACGCGACAAGGGTGTGGTGGGAGGCGTGGCGCAGGCGATCAACAGCGACCAGCCTCTGTTCGAGTTCCAGGTGGAAAAGCCGGTGATGCAGGCTCCGGGTTCGGCGCAGCCGCGCTACCCCGACATCCTGAAGTCGGCCGGTGTGGAGGGCGAGGTGCTCGCGCAGTTCGTGGTGGACACCACGGGACGCGCCGAGGCCGGCAGTTTCAAAGTGCTGAAGACCTCGCATGAGTTGTTCGCGTCGGCGGTGAAGAATGCGCTGCCGAACATGAAGTTCCTGCCGGCCGAGGTCGGCGGGCGCAAAGTGAGACAGCTCGTGCAGCAGCCGTTCGTCTTCGCGATCTCGAAGTAACTCTTCCGTCGTCCCAACGTTTTCTGAGGCGCAAATGAATCTCTCCCTGATCGAGCTCTACAATCAGATGGGCGGCTTCGCCAAGGGCATCGTGTACACCTTGGCGCTCATGTCGATGTACTCGCTGTCCATCATGATCCAGAAGTGGTGGTATCTGCGCAGCGCGCAGGCGGAGACGCGGAAGTTCGCGCCCGAGTTCTCGCAGTTCCTCGAAGAGGACAACCTCACGGAAGCGATCAACCTCGCCGTGGGCTACAAGAAGTCGCACGTCGCCCGCGTACTGGGCAACGCGCTCTCCGAGATCAAGCCGCTCATCCAGGACGGCTCGGTGACGGTCGCCGACATCAACTCGGCCGAACGCGCCATCGAGCGCGAGATGCTGATGACGATCGTGCTCATCAAGCGCGGCCTGGGCGTGCTGGCCACGGTGGGCGCCACGGCGCCGTTCGTCGGTCTGCTCGGCACGACGATGGGCATCATCAACGCCTTCACCGGCATGGCCGCGGGCGGCGGCGGCGGTATCGCCTCGATCGCCGGCGGCGTCGCCGAGGCGCTGATCACGACGGCCTTCGGTCTGCTCGTCGCCATTCCGGCGGTGTGGGCGTACAACTACTTCCAGACGAAGATCGACAACATCACGGCCGAGATGACGTATTCGTCGAAGGAAATGATCGACTACCTCATCAAGGGCGTCTCCGGCGAGTTCGGTC
>CAIRBD010000450.1 GCA_903876745.1 uncultured Gemmatimonadota bacterium | reverse complement strand
TGGTCGGGGCGCGGCTGCAGAGCACGCGCTCGCTGTGGGACGACAACTACGCGGAGGGGAGCTGGGTGAACAGCGTGACGGGCGGCCCCATCCAGCTCATCCCGCGCCTCAAGGCACAGATCGCGGCGCAGTATCCCGGCACCAAGCTCGCCATCACGGAGTACTATTTCGGCCGCGCCGGTGACATCTCGGGCGGGCTCGCGCAGGCCGACGCGCTGGGGATCTTCGGCCGCGAGGGATTGTTCGCCGCCACGCTCTGGCCGCAGGCGAACCCGTACGCGCCGCCCTTCGCCGGCGACGGAAGAAAAGCGTGGGCGTACGCGTTCGGTGCGTTCCAGCTGTTCCTGAACTTCGACGGCAATGGCGCGCGCTTCGGCGACACGGGCGTGCAGGCGCGCACCTCGGACGTGGCGCAGAGCTCCGTGTACGCGAGTCTCGACGCGGCGGGGCGCGTGGTGATCGTGGCCATCAACAAGCAGCGCACGAGCGCGTCCACGGCGACGATCGCCGTGACCGATCCGCGGCCGCTCTCCCACGTGGCCTATGTGGCGCGCCTGGCGCCGGGCGTGGCGACGCCCGTGTCGATGCAAACGTCGCTGGTATTCCGCAACGGCGGCAACCGATTCACGTATGCGATGCCCGCGATGAGCGCGTCGGTGATCGTGCTCACGCCCTGAGCGCGACGCGGAGCGCCGTCCGGCGCTCCGCGAGGAGGACACAACAGCCGCGCCGCGACGGGACAGCGTGGGTCGATTCGGGGCACTTTGTCCGCGCCGGTCCCCGGTCCTCCTCTGAGCGCGTGTGGTACGGAGCTTGCTCTTACAAGTGAGCGACAACCACTGGGCGATCACATGATGCGCACCCTCTTCGTCGGCGACCTAACGAACGATCCCACGCGCCGCGACCGGGCAACCGAGTTGATGGCGTTGGCGCCGCAGTTCGGGCTCGAGCCCCTCGACGGCACGGTCAAGCTCGTCGCGGCCGTGACCGACGGCGGCCACAACCCGGACCCAAGCGCGTTGCGGCTCAGCGAGACGGCGCACCGCGTTGAGCCGTGGCTCGGCTCGAACCCCCGGCTCCTCGTCGGCTTCGACCCGCTGCACACCGCGATGGCGATGCATTGCTTCCCGGGGACGCCCGTCGTGCTGCACGTGGACGGCATGGGCTCCGGGCTGCCGAAGCTCTCGCTCACCGGCGTCTCGCGCCTGCCCGGGCTGTACGAGGTGCTCACCGGCACGTTGCGCGGTGCGTCGCACGTGCTCGTGAGCAATCCGCGCAACGCGTCCGAGCTACAGAAGCAGTGGGGGGTGGACCCGCAGCGCATCCACGTCGCGCCGCTGCAGATCGGCCTGGCGGCGCCCTATTATCTCGAGGCGACGCGTTCGCTCCTCACGCAGACGCCGACGCGCTTCCATTGGTGGATGGATCTCTGGTACAACCCCACCCCGGGGTCGCGCCGGTTGGCGTGACCCCGTGCCGAGGCGCGCCTCGGCGGCGAAGCCGGTCAGGCCGGCTGCAGCACGAACCCTTCGACCGCCGGCGGCAGCACCATCCGAACCGTCGTGCCCCGCCCCACCTCGGTGTCGACGAGCCACCGCCCGCCCGCGCCTTCGAGCATCCGCATCACGGACCAGAGGCCGAGTCCCGTGCCCTGCCCTTCCTCCTTCGTCGAGACGAAGGGTTCGCCGATGCGCGACCGCACACTGGGGTCGATGCCGCTGCCCGTGTCGCGCACGCTCACCTCGACCCAGCCCTCGGTGTCGTCGCTGGGCCGCACCGTGATCACGAGGTCGCCTTTGCCCGTCATCGCATCGCGCGCGTTCGTCGCGAGGTTCACGAGCGCCTGCTCCAACTGGTAATCGGCCACACCCACGAGGCACGGTGACTCGGGCGCGACGACGGAGATGCGGACCGTGCGCGGGAGCAGCGCGTCGAGCAGCCGCACGACGTCCGCCACGACCGCGCCGGCGTCACAGTTCCCGCCCGGCCGCTCCACGCCGCGCCGGCTGAAGCCGAGCAGGTCGCGCGTGATCTGCGTGCCGCGCCGGATGGCCTGTTGCATCTCGGTGACCGCCAGCCGCGAGGCCTCCGGCGACGCGGGGGCGCTCAGCGTGCGCAGGTGCACGAGGCAGACTTGCAGCACGGTCGCGAAATCGTGGGCGATCGACGCGGAGAGTCGCGCCGTGGTCTCCATCCGTTCGAGGCGGTGCACTTCGCGTTCGAACCGGCGGAGGGCGCTGATGTCGGTCACGACCAGCTGCACCGCCATCGCACCCATCCACTCGACGACGCCACCGGACACGCTGCACTCCGACTCGCCGCGCGTCACCGACCAGGGCGCGTCGTCGGACGCGGCGGCGTATCCGCTCCGCGCCTGTTCGAGGAGCCGCGCGACGGCGCCGACCCCCTCCGCTCCCAGCACCTCGCCCAGCGGCACGCCGAGGAGCGGCAGCCCGAAGAGCGACTCCGCGCGGTCGTTGGCGAAGCAGATGTGACCGGTCGCACCCTCGACGACGAGGACGGCGTTCGGCGAGAGCGAGACCAGGCTGTCGAGCCGCTGCCGTTCTTCGAGCACGCGGCGGAAGCGGTTGAGCCGGCAGATGGCCGTGATGCGCGTCCGCAGTTCGAGACGGTCGAGCGGCTTCGAGAGGAAGTCGTCGGCGCCGGCCTCGAGCGCGTGCAGTTTCTCGGCGCGCCCCGTGTGGGCGGTGAGCATCAGGATCGGCACGTCACGGGTCGCGTCCGCGCTCCGCAGCAGGCGGCAGAGCTCGAGCCCGTCCATGTCCGGCATCATCAGGTCGAGCACGATCGCGTCGGGCGGGTCGGCCACGGCGAGAAGCGCCTCGGCGCCGGACGCGCACGACACGACGTCGAGGTCGAGTCCTTCGAGCGCGGAAGCCACGACCAGGCGGCTGGCCCGTTCGTCATCCACGATGAGCACACGAGAGCGTCGCATCAGGCGGCCCGGCTGGGGAGGTCCATGCGCACGCGCACGCCGGCGCGGTCGCTTCGGTTCTCGATCACACATCGGCCGCCCGCGCTCCGGACGCGCCGCGCGACGAGCGCAAGGCCGAGGCCCATCCCCGGCACCTCGCCGGTGAGCGCCGGGTCGCTCTGCACGTAGGGTTCGAGTGCACGGTCGAGCTGTTGTGGCGTGAGCGTGATGCCGTCGTCCTCCACCTCGATCCGCACCCAGCCGGCGTGCTCTTCGCTGACCCGCACGGTGACGGCGGGCGTCCCCGACGGATGGAACCGGCGCGCGTTCTCGATCAGTTCACGCAGGATGACCCGCATCGACGTCTCGCCGATGGGGACCGTCATCGCGGCGAGCGCGGGCGGCATCTTCACGGCGATGTTCGACACCCGTTCCTCCTCCGCCGTCGCCTCGGCCAGCGCCGCGACGCGGCCGACGGGGAGTGGCGCCTCGCGCGCGTTGCCGCCGTCGACGTAGTCGAGGATATCGACGACGGCCTCGGTGAGCCGGTGCGCCGACTGCTTCAGCACGTCGAGCAGTTCGGCGTCGCGCGCCGGCAGCTGCGCCGCATCGAACCCCAGCAGGTCGACCACGGCGACGACGCCGTTGAGCGGCGTGCGCAGCTTGTGCGACACGAACTCGTGGAACTCGAACTGGCGCAGCTCGCGCTCCACCTGCGCCGTCACGTCGCGCAGGTTCACGACCATGAGGCCGCTGGGGTCGTTCACGTCGCGGTGCGGCACGACCTGCAGCCACTCGCGGTAGGACGCGCCGGCCACGTCGCGGGCCACGTGGAAGGGCGCGTCGTTGCCTTCGGGAGTGCCCCACCGCTCGAAGCCCTGCGCAGTATACGGCACGTTCTCGCGGGTGAGCCGCGCCAGGAAATCGCCGTGCACCGGCTCACCGTCGGCGAATCCGAGGAACCGCCGCGCCGCCGCGTTGCAGTTCAGGATCTCCCCCATCCGGTCGAGCAGCACGAAGCCGTCGGCCGCGTGCTCGAACACCCAGAAGAACCGGTCGCGCTGCGAGAGCGCGCGCTGCTGGCCGCCAAGCCGGACGAGCGCGGAGACGCGCGCGCGCAGTTCCCACTTGTTGAACGGCTTGCCGATGAAGTCGTCCGCACCGGCCTCGATGCCGCGCGCCATCGAGTCGCCGTCGGTGAGCGCGGTGACCA
>CAIRBD010000449.1 GCA_903876745.1 uncultured Gemmatimonadota bacterium | reverse complement strand
TCGGTGACGTGCAGCGCGCCGATCATGCGATCGCGCCCTGTGGCCGCCAGCGCCTGCTCCCACGGGGGCGTGTTGTGGCGGCCGGGGGTGGTGAACGCCCGTGCTGTGAGTTTGCCACCGAGCCATGGGCTCAGATGCTCAACGAGCCTGAGTACCGCGCGGAACCACTGCGGGATCTTCACGGACGCCCCGGCCCAGGCGCTCGTCGAACGTTCAGCGGCGGAACGCGACGCGCGGCACGGCAGGCGCGGGTGAGGAACGCACGCATGCTACAGCGCCAGCGGTCGACGGAACAAGCGAGGCGCCTTCGCGCCGTCGCGTTTCGCCGCGGCGAGGAGCGTGTCCCAGTCCGTAGGGGGGTTCCCAGCCTCCAGCAGGTCCCCGAACGACGAGAGTTCTGCTGCGCGTCCGGCGGGCCGCTCACCTCGATGCTAGGCCGCCGATCGTGATCGCGCGAACGCCAACGAATGGCCGACCCGCGTCGGCAACAACTTGGGTTAGACACCCGCGCGATAGACTGAGCCCGGCTTAGCCCTGGCGAGGATGTCTCGAACGGCAGGCATGAGTTGGCGCAGCTCGGGGATGCGGTTGGTGCGCGCGTAGAGCACGACGACGACCATTCCGGCGGCCGGGATGTTCTGCTGAAACTGTAGATTGCGATCGACCGTCACGAGAGTATCAAATCCCTCCTCTCGCATACTCGCGAGTAGCACGCCATTGCGCCGCCCCGCCCACCCGATTTCGGTGACGTGCACCACGTCAAACCCAGCCAACTCGCGCTTGAGGGGGCGCGGGACGCACTCGTCGAGCAGGATGCGCACTTACTTCGTCGTGAGCTTGGCGACGAGTAGCGAGTTGCCGAGTTCGAGCGCCGCAACGGCCTGGTCCCTGGTCACCGATGGGAAGCTGTCGAGAAACGCGTCGAGCGAGTCGCCGCCCTCGAGGTAGTCGAGCAGCGTCTGCGCCGGCACGCGCGTGCCGACGAACACGGGCGTGCCGCCCATGATCTCGGGGTCGCTGTGAATCGGAAAATGCGTCGTGGGCATGGATTCCTCGGAGATCTGCGGTACCCTGATAATACTCAAATCGTTTGTGGTGTGCCGCACACGCGATACGCGTCAGTGTTGCTACCGTAGGCCCGCAGCGACTCGCCGTCGTTGCTCCACGCGTTCACGATGATGCGCGCGGTGCTGTCGTACCGATAGAACAGGCGATAGCGTCCGTTGCCGGTCTTGCCCCAGAATCTCTCGCGGTGGCCACCGGGGATGGCTCCCCCGTGCCGCCGCGTCTGCGAGTTTCACCGCGCGCGCTCGGGCGTGGCTTCGAACGGCCGCATCAACGACTGAACAACGTGGTCGCGAGGTCCTCGCGATCGATGCCGAGGTGCGAAGCCACTTCGGAGAGGATGCTCGACAGCGTGCCGACCCGAAGGCTCGCATGATCCGGGATCGTCACGTGATGCCGGCCCCCGCGCCCCGTCGTCAGGCGGAGGTGACTGCCGCTCTCCCGCGTGATCTCGTAGTCGAATCGCCGAAGCGCCAGCGCGAGGTCGCGCCCGGAGAGATCGCGCGGCAGTCTCATGCCTTACGCGGCGATGACTTCGTCGCGCACGAGGTGCAGACGAATGACCTGTGGTCGGTCCGCCTCGTCGAAATGGCAGCGGACGGCATCGCGGACGGACTCGCGCAGTTGCGCCATGTCGTCCGCCTCCGTGACGATCGACGCCCCGACGCTGCGCGCGACGAAACCACCTTCGGGGGCTTCATCGACGATGAACAGGATCTCGGTCACGCGTACTCCCGTGCGATGGGCTACCGCAATCTAGCGACTTCGAGGGACGCCGGGCGACTGCCCCCTACGCCGCCGCCGTCCGCTCCCCCGCCACGCGATCGAGATCCTCGAGCCCGATC
>CAIRBD010000448.1 GCA_903876745.1 uncultured Gemmatimonadota bacterium | reverse complement strand
TCTACGGGCGTCCCGACGGTACGGTGCTCGCCGTACCGTTCGACGAACGCACGCTTCGTGTGACCGGCACGCCGACCGTGGTGCTCACGTCCGTGCACACCGGCATGAGCCCGGGACAGGTGAAGGCCGCGGTCTCGGCGAGCGGTTCGCTCGCGTATCTGCCGGGCACCGCGCCGGTTCGCCTCGAACTCGCCGACGCGACGCATCGTGTGTCGTCGATCGACGCCCCCACCGGCGCGTTCGGAAACCCGCGCTACTCGCCCGACGGCAAGCGCATCGCGCTCAGCGCGTACAAGGATGGCCGCTTCGACATCTGGGTGTACGACATCGCATCGCGTGCACTCACACGCCTCACCGCCGAAGGCACGCTCAATCAGCGTCCCGAGTGGTCGAGTGACGGCAGGCGCATCGTGTATCGCAGCGATCGCGGCGGCGGGCCGAGCAAGCTGTGGTGGCAACCGTATGACGGCAGCGCGCCCGCGGAGCCGCTGGTCGCCCTCGCGGGTCAACACGCGATGGAAGGCGTGTTCTCGCCCGACGGCGAGACCCTGGTGTATCGCACCGGCGGCTTCAGCCAATCGAAACTGTGGTATCGCACACTCACCGGCGATACCGCCTCGCACCCGATCGGCTCCTCGAGCGGCGACGAGTCGGCGCCACGCCTCTCGCCCGACGGACGGTGGATCGCGTACCAGTCCGACGCGTCGGGCACGTTCGAGATCTACGTGCGGCCGTTCCCCGGGCCCGGTGCGCGTGTGCAAGTCTCGGCGACCGGCGGCCACGCGCCGGTGTGGTCGCGCGACGGGCATCACCTGTACTACACGATCGGTCAGCAGATCATCGATGCCACGCTCACCGGTGGTACGGCGATGGCGGTCGCGGCGCGCAGCGTGTTCTTCGAGGGCATGTTCATCTGGGACACCGGCCATCCGGACTTCGATGTGGCTCCCGACGGCCGGTCGTTGCTGATCCTGCGTCCCGTGAACGGCGACCTGCCGATCACGCTCATCCACGATTGGAAATTCGAGGCGCGCTAAGGCTTCGTCGCCGCGGCGCGCGCCAGCGCTTTTTGCGACGTGCGGATCGCGATGCCGTTCACCTCGAACGACAGCTCTCCGCCCTCTCCCGCCTTGCCCGCGACCGTACCCGATCGCACGGCGCGGATCGCGCCCAGTGTGCGCGTGAGCTTGTCGGGTGCCACACTCGCCGTGTTGTGGGCGGGCAGCAATTGCCGTAGCGATGGCACGAGCGCGGCGAGCCGACCGATCGAACGTTCGTACGAAACGAGGTCCGTCTCCTCGGCGAAGAGCCAGATGGTGCCGTCGTAGTAGCTGTCGCCGGTCCAGAGCAGCCCGTGCGCGCGGTCGATCAATGCGATCGCGTCGGGCGTGTGGCCGGGCACGGAGAGCACCTCGAGCGTGCGGCCGCCGAGGTCGAACCGGTGACCGTCGGCGATGGTCTCCGTCGCGCGCCACGCGCGCACGTGGTGCCGCGCCGTGTCCAATCCCGCCGGCGCGCGCGAGCAGAACGCATCCGCAGACACTTCGCCCGCGACCTTCGCGTGCGGCAAACCGGCCATGCTCGTGCGCGTGAACGGCCGGTGCATCGCCGCGATGCGCGTGAACTCCCAGTTGCCGCCCATATGGTCGTAGTGCGTGTGCGAGTTGAGCACCGTCACGGGGAGCTTCGTGAGTTGCGCGATGACAGGGCGGATCGGCACGACACCGATCCCCGTATCGAACAGCAGCGCGCTGCGCGTGCCGACGATCAGATACGAGATCGCCTCCTGCCACTGCTCGGGCTCGACGATCGCGTACACGCCCTCGGCGGCGCGGTACACCTTGAACCAGTCCGGCTTCACCGTGACGGCGGGGAGTGCGGCGTTCGCGGGGCGCGGCAGTAGCCCGCACCACGCTTTGGGCGACTGCGCGTTCGCCGTCGCTGAGCATGCGGCGAGGGCGATCGCGAGCGACGCGGAGATGCGGCGACTGTTCATCGGAGTTCGATCCGTCCGTTGGGGCTGTCGATCGTCGCGATCAGTCCGGGCAGTGTGCCGGGCGTGACGAACAGTGGGATGCCGAGCGCGTCGAGCGCGTGCGTGATCGTTGACGGCGCCGGATGTTCGGCACGGAGCGCGACGAGCGCCAATCCCTGCGCGGCCGTCACTGAGGGATGCGGCGAGTTGTCCCAATCGATGAAGAACGGCACGAGCCCGTCGCCGAATCCCTTCGACGGCATCGTCAGGTGCCAAGAGAGCGTCACGCCGTCAGGGCGCGCGCGGCTCATCGCAACGACATCGTCGAACGGCACGCTCTGCTGCGCCGCATCAGCACGAAGTCGCGGCAGGTCCGCGGCCGCGGCGCACCACGTCAGCAGCCGCGGCGCCTTCAGCGCATCGACGCCGAACGGTCGCGGTGTGGCCGGCGTCGGCTGCGCCGCGTCGGGGCCGATGATCTCCAGATAGCGATTCGGGCCGAGCGCGATGAGCGCGTTGCGCGTGCCCCGTCCGATATGCGGCCCGCCGGCGGACGCGCGCACGCCCGTTCGCGACTCGATCTCCGCGATGCTGCGCTCAAGGTCCGGCGTCGCATACACCAGATGGTCGACGCGGTTCAACAGTGGTGAGGGCATATTCGCGGTAGGCTTACGGTATCGGATCGGGTTCATCCGGTGAGGCGCTCGCGGACTACCACGCCTTGCGCGGTATCCGCGCGTCGGCCATCGCGGCGTGATACACGAAGGACGCCATGATCGTCGCGTTCTTCATGAGATCGTTCGGCTGGATCCCTTCGAGGAAATCCATGTTCGTGTGACCGCCCGTGCCCGGCGTGTGGTCCTGCAGGAACTGGAAGCCGGGAAGTCCCACCTCGTCGAACGCGATGTGGTCGGTGCTTCCCACGCCCTGATTCGAAACGGTGGTCATTCCAAGGTCGCGGAATGGCTGCATCCACGCCGTCAGCTGCTCGCGCGCCTGCTCGTTTCCCTGCAGGTAGATGCCGCGGTACTGCCCGGCGCCGTAATCCTGGTTGAAGTACGCGGAGAGCTTCTCGTACGCCGGTTTCACTCCGACCGCAGTGTCGCGCGGATTCCCGAAGTGCTGCCGCACGTAGGCGCGCGAACCGAAGAGCCCCTGTTCTTCACCCGACCAGAGCGCCACGCGGATCGTGCGCCGCGGCTTCGCGCCGACCGCCTTGAGGATGCGCGCCGCCTCGAGCACGACGGCAACACCGGACGTGTTGTCGCTCGCATTCGGGCTCGCGTGCCACGTGTCGAAGTGCGCGCCCATCATCACGACCTCGTCCTTGAGGTCGGAGCCCGGGATCTCGGCGACGATGTTCATCGCCTGCTCCACGCGGTCGCCCACGCGGTTGCGGACATCCACCTCCACCTTCACCGCGATGTCGCGCTTGATGATGCGATACATCCGGTTGTAATGCTCGGGCGTGATCGCGACGATCGGCACCGATCCGAGGATCCCCTCGCGCGACCAGTGGTCGCGCCCCGCGCCGGGACGTGAGTAGCCGCGCACGGCGCCGAGCCAGCCGCTCTCGCACTGCAGCACCACGGCCACCCCCTCGGCGCGGTAGAACGCGAGCTTCTCCTCGGCCGAGAGCAGTTCCGCGTTGCGGATCACGCGCGCCGGTGCCGGGCGCGCGGGCGCGATCGTCGTCTGCTCGAGTGCCGCGAG
This sequence comes from uncultured Gemmatimonadota bacterium, assembly GCA_903876745.1. GTDB lineage: Bacteria > Gemmatimonadota > Gemmatimonadetes > Gemmatimonadales > Gemmatimonadaceae > Fen-1231. The sequence continues at coordinate 1,948 of CAIRBD010000448.1, read as the reverse complement.
GTCCTTCTCCGTGAGGCGTGGCACGCCGTCGGTGAGCACCTTCAGGTCCACCGTCGCCGGGGGCGTGACGAGGATCGCCTTGTCCTTCAGCGTCCCGCGGTACTTCGCGAGATCATCCTTGGTCTGCACGTCGACGATCGTCGCGAACACCGTGCGCTTGCCGTCCGTCCCCGGCGTATGCGAGATCGGGTAGCCCACCATCGGCGTGTAGTCGGGCTCGAGCAGATGCAGCGAGACGTATTCGTTGTCCCACGTCACGCCGTAGTCCATGTAGGGCTCGGCGGCGACGTTCGCGAGTCCTATCGCCTTGAGTTGCCCCTGCGCCCACTGCTGCGCGCGCTTCATGTCGTTCGACAGTGTGAGCCGCGCGCCGAGCACGTCCGTCATGTAGCTCTCGTTCTCCATGACGCGGGAACGCTGGAGTCCCTCCTCCCGGATACGGGCGACCATCACGGGGTCCACCGCGATGCGCACGAACGGCGCGGCGGCGGTCACGAGGACGATCCCGGCGAGTGCGTACCAGCGAAGCGGCGGAGTGCGCATGGGTAGGGTTGGCGGGGCGTGGCTGGACTGAGCCGGGTTTCGACGAAGGTGGCGGATGAGAACTAATACTGTGCGTCGCGCGGAAAAGACGACATCGGCGTTGTGCAACCGGATGCTCAGTTGTCGCTGCACGCTTCGGTGAGCGTGAACTCGAACTCGGCTTCGAAGGTCCGGCGCCACGGCAGCGTCAACCGAAAGTCGCGCAACGGCGCGCACGCCGCCCCGTTCGCGTCGGTCCCGCCCAACGCAGTGCCGAGCCGTATCACCTCGGCACGCACCAGCGGCGTCGCAAACTGCGCGACGGAATCCGATTGCGGCGCCGTCAGCCGGAGCGCGCTCCATCCACGGTCACGCACGAGGCGCACTGCGCGAGGGCGCACCAGCGTGTGCCACACGAAGTCGTCCAGCCAGCGATCGGCGAGGAACCACCGGTGTGCACGCGCTCCGGCAGGCGACGGCGCGATGCGCGCGCCTCCGTCCGTCGCGGACGCCGCGACCTCGGACAGCATGCCGTGCGCGAGCGCCGTGCCGATCGCGTTGCCCGCCGTGTTCCACGCCGCAAAGCCGGCCAGCCGCGCAACGGTGCGCCGGCTCGCCAACGCCTCGGCGAACGTGGAATCCGCACCCTGCACATCGCCTTTGGGATCGACATCGGCCACAAGCACCCGCTCGCCCCGGTCAACCGTGCGCTGAACGCTGTCGGCGAACTCCGCCGCTCGCCCCGGTGCGGCGCGCGACGTGAACACGAACAGGCGAAGGTCGGACGCTTCACCACCCCGCACCTCGACGCCTCCCGCCGCGGCGATCTGCAGACTCACAGTGCGCCGCAGCGGCTGGTCCTCGTACGGCATCGGCTCATCGGCCATGCGCTCCGACGAATACGACACGGCCACTCTCGGATGGCGCCGCGCGTACACCGCGACCGCGCGCGCGAGCAGGAGCATCGACGCCTCATCGGTGCCGGGCTGGAGCGTCACCGCGTTCGCGACGCCGGCGGAATCGATCACCGCGCGCAGTGCGTCACGCTCCGCGACGTGCAGGCCGCGCGCCCGGGCATCGTCCTGCGAGACGATGAGGTAGTCCAGCACGCCGTCGCCCACGAGGGTCAGCGCCGCTCGGTTGATCGCAGCGTTCCGGCGTCGCACGGCCGCGTACGAAGCGCGCAGTGCCTCGGGAATCGTGGATTCGAGCCGCGCTGTTTCCGCCGCAAGCGCGGGATCGCCGCGCACCGGCGAGATCTCGGCCCACCGTGCGAGTGGCACGCGGTATGGTTCGTCGGTGCCGTCGGCCGTCGGCGCGAGCCGCGTCAGGACGCTCGCGCCGTAGAGCGGCAGGCGCGGGGCGCGACGCCGCAGTTCGCGTACGAACGCGAGCCGCGCGAGCGCCGCCGAGTCGCTCGCGCTGC
>CAIRBD010000447.1 GCA_903876745.1 uncultured Gemmatimonadota bacterium | reverse complement strand
TGAAGCGGCCGCCCCCAGCCCCCGTGTCGGCGGCGCTGCTCAGGTCGAGTCCGTTGTTGTGCGGCGCGTCGCTCGCCACCGCGCTCGTGCGATGGCAGGCGTCGCAGTGCAGCCCGCGCACCGGCGGCTGCCCGGGTGCGCCCCCGGGCCCGCGGCCTGGCGGTGCGCCGGGCGCACCGGCGCCGAAGAGCTGCAGCCCGAGGAACTCCTGGGCCGAGAGCCCCCCGGCCACGGCCGGCGCACCGGCCATGAGCGCCGCGTCGAACTTCGCGTTGTACGACTCCATCGACCGGACGAACTGCGCCAGCGCCTGTGCGATGCGCTGCCGCGTGACGGCGGGCGTGCCGAACGCCGCCGTGAACAACGGCGCGTAGTACGGCGTGAGCCCGAGCTTCACCTCGAGGTTGTCGAGCGTCATCCCCATCTCGGTGCCGTCCTGGATGGGGGTCACCACCTGGTCCTCGAGGGTGCGCGCGCGTTCGTCCCAGAAGAAGCGACCGCGCTGGTAATAACGCGCATTGCTCAGCCCCATCGAGTGCCGGTGCGTGAGTCCGCCCGCGAAGCCGCGGCTCAGCCTGGCCGTGTCGGCGAACCCGACCGCTTGCACGTGGCACGACGAACAGCTCACGGCGTCGTTCACCGATACGCGCCGGTCATAGAACAGCACACGGCCAAGCGCGGCCCCGGCGTTGGTGATGCGGTTCCCCGCCGGCGTGTTGTCGGTGATCGCCACGTTGCCCAGCGGCGCGTTCGCCTGTGTGTAGTACGACGGCAGGACGACGTCGGCGTCGGCGTACTTGAAGGACGCCGACGGCAGTGCGGGCACGGGCAGGTTCGCCGCGAACACCACGATGGCGAACGTGTTCGTCGCCGTGCCGCCACGGCCGTCGTTTGCGGTGATGGTTGCGCTCACCATCCCCGGCGCGCTCGGCCTCCCCACGATCGTCGCCCCCGACACGATCAGCCCATTCGCCGGCGCGAGCGTGATGGCGTACGTGAGCACATCGCCATCGGGATCGAGAAACGCCGTGCCCGACCGGCTCGCGTCATACGAGACCAGCGCGCCCACGGTCGCGGGCTGCGGCGCATTGGGGATCGCGACCACCGGCGCACGATTGCCGCCCGCGCTCGGCATCGTCAGCGGGACAGCAGTCGCGCGTTCTCCGCCGGTGGCGGCGTTGCTGCACGCCGACGCGAGTGAAAGGCCGATGACCGATGTGAAGCCGGACATCAGTCGCACACGCTGCGACCGTTGAGAAGACGCGAACACGGGGGGCTCCTTGGATGACGTGGTCAACGTCAGACGATGCGTCAACCACTTTGTTAGTTGCCAAGGACACTCGGAGCACGCCAAGCCACCTCGCGCGGTGCGGAATGTGACCTAAGTCACAAAACGCGGCCCCCTCCGATGAAGCGCGTGCTACGCCAGTTCCACCTTCAGCGCCGCGACGAGTGCATCCACGTCCTGTTCGGTATTGAACAGATGCGTGGAGATGCGATTCCCGTTGAACCACTGCCCCGGCACCACCTTCACCTCGATGTGCCTGGCGCGGAGACGCGTGTGCAGGTCGCCGCTTTTCACGGCGTCGGGGAGAACGAAGGACACGAGCGGCGACGTGAGCGGCCCCGCGGCGGGACTCACCAAGCGTAGTTTCGGCACACTCGCGAGCGCCGCGAACAGCCGCTGCCGCAGCGCGAGGTTGTACGCTTCGATCTTCGCCGTGCCGATCGCGGTGTGATAGTCCATCGCGGCCGCGAGCCCGAGCACACTCGGAATGCTGCACACCCCCGACGACGCCGAGTACGCGCCGCGCCCGCTCTCGAGCGCGATGGGGTCGACGGCCTTTCCGAGATCATCACTCAGATACAGCAACCCCGTGCCCTTGGGCGCCATCAACCATTTGTGCCCGCTCGTCGCGTACACGTGGCAGCCGAGCGCCTTCACGTTCACGTCGATGCCGCCCACGGCCTGCGCGCCATCCACCACGGCGATGCAGCCGCGCTTGCGCGCCAGCGCCGACAACTCGGCCACGGGCATGCGCAGGCCGGTAGAACTCAGGAGATGCGAGAATGACAGCACGCGCGTGCGCGGCGTGATCGCCTTCGCGAACCGGTCCACGATGGCCTGCGCGTCATTCTCACCGGGAGGGATGTTCACCACATCGAGCACCACGCCGTGGCGTCGCACCGCGTAGTCCCAGCACACGCGCCCACCGGGATGTTCCTGGTCTGTGGTGAGCACGCGGTCGCCGGCCGTGAACGTCAAGCCGCTCGCCACCCAATTCATCCCCTCGGTGGTGCAGTTCGTGAGCACCACTTCTTCTTTGCCACAGCCGATGAATGCCGCCGCCTTGGCGCGCACGAGTTCCATCGCGATCTCGTGCGCACCGTAGCCGTAGGCCGCAGGATTGAGTTCGAGTTCCTTCCACGCGGCCATCGTGCGCTCCATCACGGGGCGCGGCGTGGGGCCGAGCGATCCGGTCTGGAGGTACACGAGCCCCGGCTCGAAGGCAAAGTCGTCGGGGGACGGCGCGAGTCCGCGCGCGACGCGCGGTGCATCGGGAGCGGCGGCGGGCGCGCCGCCGGCCGCGGTCGCCGGGCGCGGCACGAGGCCGGCCGCCGTGAGCGCGCCAAGTGCGGTGACGAATGCGCGGCGGGTTGTCTGCCGATCGGTCATGCGTGCTCCTGAGTCCGGCGCTGACGATTGGTGAATGCGGCGGTCCGTGCCGCGGTGATCCTTCGACTCACGGCGTCACGATCGCGAACGTCCCCGTCGCCTTGTCGATCAGAAGGAAGAACCGCACCAGGTCGATCGTGCTCCCGGTCACCGCCACATCGCTGCCCATCAGCATGTCTTTGGCGCTCGCCGTGCCCGCCATCATCTTGATGAACATCGGCTTCGTGAGCGTGAGTGTCGCGTTCGCCCCCGCGGTCGGCGCCGATTTCCGCCAGTGCAGCACGGCGTTCTCGATCCACAGCACGAACGACTCCTTCGTGTCGCGCAGCACGAGATTGATCGTGTCGTGCCGTCCGTCCGCCGCCGCGCCGTCGAGTCCGGCGGCCATGGCATCGAGGAACCGCTCCACCGGCGTCTGCTCGAGCAGGTCGATCATCGCGCTGCGGTCCACGCCTTTCGCCGGCGGTCCGTGCCGCAGTTCCGCCGCGCCCGTCAGATACGCGTTGCGCCACGTCGCCGACTCGGCTTGATAGCCCATCTGCTCGTACGTACGCGCCAGCAGTTCCTTGGCGGCCGTGTTGTCGTGTTCGGCGAACACCACGTGGTCGAGCAGTTCGGCGGCCCAGCGATAGTCGCCCGCGTCGAACGCTTTCTGCGCCGCCGCGATCGCCTTGGCCGCGCCGCCGGCGAGCTCCACGTACCGCTTGGCCGATTCCTCCGGCGGCAACGGATTCAGCGCGGCCGGATTGCCGTCGTACGCGCCGATGTAGAACTGGTACACCGCCTTCACGTTGTGCCGCAGGTCGCCGTAATAGCCGCGGCTGCCGAACGCGCCCTGCAGCGACTTGGGCAGTTGCACCTTGTCGGCGATCTCGCGCGGTGTGTAGCCGGCGTTGATCAGACGCACCGTCTGGTCGTGCGTGTACTTGTACGTGTCACGCTGCTGGGTGAGCTGCGCCGAGATGCGCTCACGGCCCCACACCGGCCAGTTGTGCTGCGCGAAGAGCACGTCGGCATCGGCGGCCTGCACCAGCGCTTCGTCGAGATAGCGCGACCAGCGCAGCGCGTCGCGCACTTTGGCGCCGCGGATCGGCAGCAGGTTGTGCATCGTCTGCACCACGTTCTCGGCACCGCAATACGCCTTCATCTCGGGCAGCGAGAACGTGAGCTCGGCCGGCGCCTCGGCGCCGGGCACGTTGTGGAACACGAAGCGCGCGCCGTCGAGCGTCATCTCCTGTGTGGGCTCCGTGATGAACTGCGTCGGCGTGAGGATGCCGATCGTGCCGTACGCGACGTTCTTGCCGAGCCCTGTGTCGAGGAGCCCCGTGGGCGAGCGGTCAAGGTCCTTGCCGAATTGGTAGGCCGACCGGCGCGCCATCGCTGTGCCCACCATGATGTTCTCGCTCGTGGCTTCTTCCACGAATCCCTGTGGCGCCACGATCGGCAGCTTGCGCTCCGCCGCCTCGCGCGCCGATACCACGCCCAGCGCGCCACCGAAGTGGTCGACGTGGCTGTGCGTGAAGATCATCGCCGACACCGGGTGATCGCCCAGCTGCGCGCGCGCGAACGCGAGCGCGGCCGCAGCCGATTCCCGCGACGTGAGGGGATCGACCACGATCCAGCCGCTCTTCCCCTGGATGAGCGTCATGTTCGCGATGTCGAAGCCGCGCAGCTGCCAGATGCCGTCGGTCACCTTGAACAGGCCAACCTGCGCGTTGAGCGTGGCGTGGCGCCAGAGACTCGGGTTCACGGTGGGCGGCACGGCGCCGTCGACGAACTTGAACGCGTCGAAGTCGATGAGCACGGCGCCGCCGGCGCCGAGGATCTTCCCGGTGGGGCGCGCGACGAACCCGCGCCTGGCGTCGGCGAGGTCGAGCGAATCGGCGAGCGGGAGCGACGCGGCCATCTTCTCGTTCGCGGCCACCGTCGCCGTCGATGCCGCACCGCTCGCCCCGCTGGATGCCCCGCGGTCACGGCCGCACGCGGCGGTCGTGACCAGTGCCACGCCGCACGCCGCGACGACCCGTGAGATCGTCACCCGAGCGCGCCGATGATCGCGCCGAACACGACATAGTTCACGAGACTGTTCCCGGCCTCGATGGTCCACGCCTTGAGGTGGGCCGCGAACAACTTGTTCGACAGTCCGCTCGGCGCGACGAATCCGAGCCACAGGCACGCGCCCGCGGCCGCACCGGTGCTCACGGCGAGTCCGCCCATCGCGCCGGCGAGCACCGGCACGACGATCGCGGCGAACAGCGCCTGCAGCACGCTGGTCAGCATCAGGAGAACCCACGTGACCGGCGAACCCGCCGGCTGATCGCTCGCCGTCTTGCCGAGCGCGGCCCACCACGAGGGGAAGAACGTCTTGGGGCCGAACCAGACGGCGCCGCTCACGACGCTGAAGACGAAACAGGCCGCCACGGCCGACCACTTCAGGGCATGCAGATCCACGGAGTGCTCCACGCTGTGTGAAAGTGGTCGTTCACGATCGCGCGCCTGCACGACGGCGCCGGTCAATAGTAGCGCGGCATTCGACGAGTCGCTATCACCGCGGCCAACCGCCCTGCGGCAGCGCCGGCGTCAGCTTCAGCGCGTTCTCGAAATACACCTTCTTGAGGACGGCGTCGGGCAGGTCGATACCGTACAGCTTCCAGAAGGCGTGATAGCCGCGGTAGTAATCGAAGTACTCGTCGTGCGTCTCGAACACGCGCCAATAGTACGGATACTCCTCCGGCTGGAACGAGTCCTTGCCGAAGAGGATGCGGTCCTGGAACGCGATGAAGAAGTCGTGCGCACCGCGCGGCTGGCGGCCCACGTCATACAGCACCGCGCCCATCTCCGTGTACACGTTCGGATAGTCCGTGAGCAGCTTGCCGAGCCGCGCGAGATCGCTGGCGTACCATCCCATGTGCGCGGCGACGAACGTGGTCTTGGGATGCCTCTTGAAGAGGTTGTCGCGCTCCGTCATCAACTCTTCGAACTTCGGATAGCGATCGGGCGGATACCGGCGGTCCGAGAAGAGTGCGAGCTCGAGCCAGCGCTCGTTCTTGTAGTCGATGGGTTCGAAGAACTCCTGCGGATCGGCCGTGTGGACGAACACGGGGAGCTTGAGGCGTGCGCAGGCGTCCCAGATGGGGTCGAGCTCGGGGTCGTCGATGTGCAGCCGCGTGCCGTCGGCTTTTTTGTACGTGAGGCCGAGGCTCTTCGGGATCTCGCCCACACCCACCGCACCGGCCGCGACGTCGGCCTCGAGCTGCTTGACGGCCTTTTCGGCCCAGCCTGGTCCGACGCCGTTGAAGTTGATCCCCGCGAGCACGCGGACGCGGTCCTTCATCGCCGGCGACGCGTTGATCACGGCCATCGCGCGCGTGAGGCGTTCGCCCGACATGTTGTCGGCGGCGACCATCATCCGCACGTTGATGCTGTCGAGCGACGCGCCGAGGCTCGCGATCCCCTCGGCCGAACCGAGCAGGCCCTGCGGATGCCCGTGGTAATCGACGACGGGATACTTCGCGCGCTTCACGAGGTGCGCTGGCGTCACGAGCGTGGCGTGGGGCCGGTAGTCGAGGATGCTCGGGGCGGGAAAGTCCGGCTCGCGGCAGAGTCGCGGGCGGATCTCGGTGGAGCCCGGCGGACACGACTCGCCCGCGCCGATGGCATTGCCGCGACCGCCGCCGCGCCCGCCGGCGGGCTGCTGGGCGTGGGCGACCGAACCGGCGAACAGTGTACCGCTCAACGCGGCGAGGATGATGCCGTGACGCACGAGAACTCCGGGAGGCGAAGAGGTGGGAATCTGCACCATGCGCGACGAGGTCGGCAATATCTTTAGACGGATGAATCCGAGCGAGCTTCCCTTCGATGCCGTCGGCGGTGAACTTGGCGTGCGGCGCCTCGTGGACCGTTTCTACGATCTGATGGACAGCGCGCCCGAGGCGGCCAACGTCCGCGCCCTGCACGCCGCATCGCTCAAGCAGTCGCGGGAGAAGCTGCACTTCTTCCTCACCGGCTGGCTCGGCGGACCGCAGCTCTACATCGAGCGGTACGGGCATCCGCGATTGCGCGCGCGGCACCTGCCGTTCGCCATCGGCTCCCGCGAGCGTGACGAGTGGCTCTGGTGCATGGACCGCGCGCTCGCCGAGCACGCGATGCCCGAGCCGTTGCGCGCGTCGCTGCGGGAGAAGTTGCACGGGCTGGCCGATCACATGCGCAATCAGGCCGAATCGGGCGACGCGCCGGGGCTCCCGATCACCGGCGGTTGAGCCGACCAGAAGTCAGCGCTTCGTCGGCACCCAATAGGGGAACTCGTTCTGCGCATGGATCGCGCCGAGGTCCTCCACACGCTCCATCAGGAACTGCCGCGCATCGCCCATCGCCTGGTTGTAGATCGTCGGCCCGAGCTCGGCCAGCATATACTCGAGCACGAGCATCGCCTTCAGTTCGCCGATCTCCTGCTCGAGCTCGTCGGCGAAGTAGCGGCGGATGGAGGCGACGGCCGCTTTGCGCGCGTCGTCGGAGAGGGTGATCGTCTGTTTCTTGCCGCGCATGCGAACGGGCTCGGTGGAAGGTGAACGGCGCCGCGCCGCCCCCGCCGCTCAGTCGATCGTACGCTCACCCGACCCGGCGACCAGGAACACCACGCCCCCAATTATCGCCACCGACGCCGTCACGACGAAGGGCGCCGTGTAGCCGCCCGTGCGCTGTACGAGCCACCCCGTGACCGCCACGCCGATGATGCCGGGCACCGTCGCGAAGGTGTTGCTGATCCCCCAGATCACCGAGGCATGCCGCGGCGCGATGTCGAAACAGTTCGGCGCGAAGCCCACGAGCGTGAGTCCCATCGCGCCCGCCGCCGCGCACATGAGCAACATTCCCGTCGCGGCATTTCCGGCCAGCGGCAGCAGCAGGAAGAACGCCGCCGAACCGAAGTTCCCGCCACCCTGCATGAGTTTGCGCACGAACGTCGCGCTACGCCCCTGCCGCAGCATCCGGTCCGCCACCACGCCGGCCGCGTTCGCCACGAGGAACGTCGTGAGCGACGGCGCCGCGGAGAGCAGCCCCGCATTCGTCAGCGACACGTGGAACGTGCCCTTGAAATAGCTCGGCAGCCACGCGAGGAGCACGTAGAGCGACCAGTTCGTGCAGAAATGCGCGACGATGATCGCCCACACCGACGGCGCGCGCAGGAGTGCCCGCCACGGCACGGCGCCCGCCGCCCCGGCCGACGCCGAGGGCGCCTCCTCGGGAACGCCTCGCCCCTCCGCCACGCGCGCGAACCAGATGGCGGCCCACACGAGCCCCACGATGCCGAACGCATAGAACGGCATCGCCCAACCGTACGCATGCACGAGCCACCCGGTCACCGGCAGCGCGAACACGGTGCCGAGCGACAATCCGCTCATGAAGAGCGCCACGGCGCGCGAGCGGCTCTCCGCCGGCACCCATCGCCCCACCATGTTCACGCACGCCGGGAAGACCGCCGCCTCGCCCAGCCCCATCGCGATGCGCGCGCCGATCAGCGCCGCGAACGAGAGGTACGCCGCCTTCGGCGTGAGGATCGTCCAGAGCGACCACCACACCACGGCCAGACCGAGCAGCTTCCGGCCGCCGTACCGCGCCGCGAGACCGCCACTCACCACCTGCAGCAGGATGTACCCGATGAAGAACGAGGAGAGGACGTAGCCCTTCGTCGTCTCCGTCCACCCGAACTCCCCCTGCATCGCGATGGATGCGACGGAGATGTTCGTGCGGTCGATGTACGAGATGAACACCGCCGCGAAGCACAGCAGGACGACGGTGTACCACGCGGGCCAGCGGCGCACGTTGGGCGTCATGACGGCGCCGGCGTTCAAATCTCGCTCACAGAAAGAATGTTGCCGTCGGGGTCCTTGAACCATGCGACGCGCGCGCCGCTCGGAGCGTCCCATATCCCCAGCGCATCCTGCGACATCCCAGGGTATCGCTCGAACACCACGCCGGCCGCCGCGAGGTCGCGCACCGTCGTCGCCACGTCGGGGACGTTCCACCCGAGTATCGTGAACGGGGCCGGCACGAAGTCGGGCACGCCCGCGACGTTCGCGATGCGCACCGTCACCCCGTGCGCGCGGAACACCGTCGCAAATCCGTCCTCGCTGATGAATTGCAGCCCCAGCACGTCACGATAGAACGGACGTGCGCGCGCGGGGTCGCGCGTCGGCACGAAAGCCACGAGGTCGGCGTTGCTCAGCATCTGCGCCTCCGCAGGTTCACGACGTCCGACGCGGGCGAAGATCCTCCGTGCGGTCCGTGCTGAGGATGGACGAATATGCGCCGAGGGCAGCGCGATAGCCAGCGGAGCAGTTAGTCGTTCAGGGCGCGCGCCGATCGCTCGATGAGCACGTTCAGTACCGGAACATCCTCTTCCGTCGCAAGGCGAAGCAAGAACACGAGCACCGCCCGCCTATGGCGTGGACGGCACACGTTCCCCGGCCAGGAACCGCGCGATCGTCTCATTGAGGAACTTCTTGTCCTCGGGATTCGCCGCGGCGCCCGCGGGGTGCCCCCACAGCGACGGAATCGGCACGAACGAGACGTTCTTGATGAACTGCGCTTCGTACCGCGCGTCCCCCACCGGAAAATACAGATCAGTCGCCGAGGGCATGTACAACACCGGCACCGTGATCGAGCGCAACGCGCGTTCCGCGTCGCCATCGAATCCGGGCGTGCCGCCTACATCGTGCCGCTGCCAGGTGCGCGCCTGGAGGATATAGTTGTTCGCGTCAGCGCTGAACCGCGTGCGCCACGCGCTCATGGCCTGCTCGAACGTCGTGCCCGGCGCGCTCCCACCGCGCCACAGCTCGCGCCGCCACCATTCCTGCGAGTAGAGCCAGGCGGCCCACACCATGCCGAACGCCGCCAGTCCCTGTTTGGGCGGCGAGGTGTACTCGCCGCCGTGAAACGCCGAGTCGGCCGTGAGCGCTGCGATCTGCCCCTCGAGGCGCACCACACCGTGCCCATACGTCTTGGCCGTGCCCGAGGTCGCCACGATGCGATCGGCGAACACGGGATAGCTCACGGCCCACTGGAACGCCTGCTGCGCCCCCATCGAGAACCCGATCACGGCCCGCAGGTGCGTCACCTTCAGGTCGTCCACCAACAGCCGATGCACCGCCTCCACGTTGTCGCGGATCGTCATCACCGGGAATCGCGGCCCGTGAAACGGCTCGGGCGTGTTGCTCGGCGACGACGACGCGCCGTTGCCGAACAGCTCCGTCGCCACGAGGAACAGCGTGGTCGTGTCGAGTGCGAGCCCAGGACCGATGAGCCACTCGTAGCCGTGATGGTTCGCCATGTAGTGCGACGGCAGCAGCACCACGTTGTCACGCGCGGCGTTGAGATGGCCGTACGTACCGTACACGATGCGCGCCGCTGGCAGCGTGACGCCGCCTTCGTTACGGAAGTTCGCGATCGTGAACTCGCGGTGCTCGGCGCGATCGACGCGCGCGGCGCCGGCCTGCGCATGGAGCGCGACCGGCGCCGCGAGGACCAACAGGGCGAAGAAGCGGGCGTGGATGCTCATCCGCGCAACATACACGCCCGCCGCTCAGTCACTCAACACTTCGGAACGGTCATCGGCGCCGAGGCGGGCACGCTCTTTCCACCGTTCTTCGTGAGTTCCCCGTTCAATGCCGGAACCGCCTTCGCATTCACGGTGTTCCAGCGCGCCACCGTCTTTGCGAGATCGGCACACACCGCCGTGAAACCCTGCACCATCGGCTCGGTCGGCGCGAGATCGCCGTTCTCCTGCGTGCCGAACAATCCCATGAGCTTGCCGTGCAGTCCGTAGAAGTTCGGCGCCGCCGCCGCGCCGCCCCCGCGCCCGCCGAACCCGCGTCCGCCGGTCGCGTTGCCGCCCACACTGTCGAGCGACGCGCGGAACGCGGCGATCGCTTTCGCCGCCGCCGACGCCGTGTCGGTCGGCATCGCCGCGGTCAGCGCCGTGCGCATCGCCGAGACCTGCGCATAGCCGTCCCACGCCGCGCGGATGCCGTCGTGCACCTTCTTGGTGTACGCCGCCTGCGCCTTCACGTCCGCCGTGCTCGCCGGCGAACGGGGGTCGTTCGTCACCATCGCCGTCTGCGTGTACTTCTTGCCGTCCACCGTGAGCGTCAACGTGTACGTGCCGGGCGCCACGAGCGTCCCTTCGGGCGAGGCCGGCGTGAGGCCGGGATTTGCGTTGATCTCGAAACTGTGTGTGAACGCCGGCGGCGCGTCGGTGCGCAGATCCCAGTTCGCGCGATTCATGCCGAGGTTCATCGGCAGCCCTTCCGGCACGGCCACCCAGAAGTTCGGGTGCGGCGGCTGTGCCGCCTCTTTCACCGGCGCCGGGGCCGTGCTCGAGAGATGGCGCACGTCAGCGCCCGAGGAATCCTTCACCACGATCGTGATCTCACCGCTCGGCTTCGCGCCGAGCGAATAGTGCAGCATCATGCCGTCGGGCGCGTTGAGGGCGTGCGGCACCTCGGGCGGGAACGGCGTGTTCCACCCGATGTTGCGGCGCACACGCACTGTCGCGTCGGGCTTGAAGAAATGCACAGGCTCGTCGGCGATGACCGGCATCAGCTGGCGGATCACCGCCGCGTCATCCAGCACCCAGATGCCGCGGCCGTACGTGCCGACGATGACGTCGTTCCCCTTGAAGATGATGTCGCGATACGAGGTGTTCGGCAGGTTGAGCTGCAGCGACTGCCAGTTGTCGCCGTCGTCGAACGACACGAACATCCCGCTCTCCGTGCCCACGTACAGCAGCCCGGCCCGCTTGGGGTCGGCGCGGACCACGCGCGCCACGCTCCCGCTCGGCTGGTTCACCGGCAGTCCCTTCGTGATGAGCGTCCACGTCTTGCCGTAATCGTGCGTGCGATACACATACGGCGTGTAATCGCCCACCCGCGCGAGGTCCACCACCGCGTACGCCCCACCGGCATCGGTGTGCGACGCGTCCACCATCTCGACGAGCGCGCGCGTCGGGAACGGCAGGTTGGGGATGGACACGTCGTCCCACGTCTTCCCTTCGTCCTTCGTCACCTTGATGAGGCCGTTGTTCGTTCCCACCCAGATCGTCCCCTTCGCCACCGTCGACGCCGTCATCGACTCGATGGAGCCACCGGCCACCGCGCCGGGCGCCGGGGTCGCCGTGTCGCTCAGCGGCGTCACGCCCTTCGGGTAGCCGAGGTCCGGGCTGATCTTCTTCCAGTGCGCGCCGCCGTCCACCGTGCTCATCACGAACTGGAACGCGGCCAGCATCTGGTGCTGGTTCCACGGCGTGAAGAGGATCGGCTGCGAGCTCGTCGTGCGCAGGCGCACGTTCGGGTTCGTGGACGGGCTCACGTTCATGTACTGCTCGCTCGGATAGCTGATCTTCGAGATGCCCGAGCCGCTCGCGTACACGGTGTTGTTGTTCAGCGGGTCGGGGATGATCGTTCCCCACTCCCAGCCGTTCACCGGGTTCCAGTCGAGCGGCGTGATCGCGCCCAGGTTGCCGCGGCTGCGCGTGCGGATGGCGCCCGCGTCCTGCTGCGTGGCGTAGATCCAGTACGGGAACGAGTTGTCGGTGGAGATGTGGTACACCTGCTCGGTGCTCTGGTTGTACCACGAGCTCCACGTGGCGCCGCCGTCGAGCGAGACGATCGCGCCCTGATCGTAGCCGAGGAGGATGCGGTTGCCGTTGGTCGGGTCGATCCAGTGCGCCTGCGGATCGTCGCCACCCGGCGCGCCCTTGATGCCCGTGAACGTGTTGCCGCCGTCGGTGGATTTGTATGCCGCCGTGTTGAACGTGTAGACGACATCCGGATTCTTCGGGTCGATGAACAGACCGCAGTTGTAGCCGCCCTGCCCGTTGCGGATGCGCGTGTCGGCCGCGTCCATCTGCTTCCAGTTCGCACCGCCGTCATCGGAACGCCACAGACCGTTGTTCGTGATGAGGTACACACGCTGCGCGTCGGTCGTCATCGCCACGGCGATCGACGTGCGGCCGTTCAGGCGCGGCAGGCCGCCGCCCGTGAGTTCCTTCCACGTGATGCCGCCGTCGACGGACTTGAACACCTTGGTCGCGCTCGGCCCGGACTGCCCCGCGCCGCCACCGCGCCCTCCCTGCGGCGCCGCGCCGCTCGGCGGCGGCGGGGCGCTGTAGTGCGCGTTCGTGGTCGCGTACACAACGTCGGGCCGGTCATACGCGATGGCGAGTTTCTGGATGCCGATGGAGTCGGCCACGTAGAGCGTCTTCGTCCACGTCGTGCCGCCGTCGGTGCTGCGGAACACGCCGCGCGACTCACTCTTCGCGTGCAAGTCGCCCTGCGCGGCGACAAGCACCACGTCGGCATTGCGCGGGTCGACGATGATCGACGGGATCTGCTTCGTGGCCTCGAGCCCGATGTGCTTCCACGTCTTGCCGGCGTCGGCGCTCTTGTAGACGCCGTTCCCCTCGTTGATCACGCCGCCGGTGACCTGATCGCCCGTGCCCACGTACACGATCTTCCCGTTCGACGGCGCCGCTTCCACCGATCCCACGGACGACACGTCCTTGATGCCGTCGAACACGGGATACCACACCTCGCCCGCACTCGTCGTTTTCCACACGCCTGCGGCGGGAAGCCCTACATAGTAGGTGCCGGGTTCGCCGATCACGCCGGTCGCGGAAGAGATGCGGCCTCCGCGGAACGGGCCGACGTTGCGCCACATCAATCCCTGCAGCAGGTCGGGCTTGATGGGGGTCGCGGCGGCGACGAACAGGAGGGCAGCGAACACGAGGGGTGTGCGCGAGCGAACGGCCAGCGCGGACAGGCGCTTCAACATGTCGGGATGCTCCGGAGAGAGTCGGACGAACTCCGATATTTACGGACTGCGGAGGACCGCCGATAGGCGGCCAACAGGACTGACGCGAAACGGGGGCGTGCGCGACCGTCGCGCACGCCCCCGTACCGCACCTATCAGCCGATCACCCGTTGCTGATCGTGATCATGTACCCATCCGGATCCGTCAGCGCGAACGCCACCGGACCCCACGGCAACGGCTTCGGATCGGCGTCCGGCGTGATCCCGGCCGCCTTCACCCGCGCGCGCAGTGCGTTGAGATCCTGGTCCGTGCTGATCCAGAAGCGGACGCCCGCGCCCTTCACGCGGTCTCGTCCTTTGGCAAAATCATCCTGCCCCACGCCGAGCATCGTGGTCCCCGCCTTCAGCATCGCGAAGCGCAGCACGCCGTCCACCTCGTTCTTGTCCGCGATCTCGAACCCGAGACCGTCCACGTAGAAATGCATGCTCTTCGTGATGTCGTTCACCGTCAGTGACGGGAAGTTGCCCTTGGCGTTCAGCGCAGCGGTCATGCGATCCTCGCGAGTGGGGTGTTAGAAGCGCGCCGATGGCTCGCCCCAGATGTACTTGCCGAACCAGTCCAGATTGTGCTCCATCAGCGCGCGGCTCGACTTGGGCTTCGACGGCCCGTGTCCCACGCCTTCGAACCCGCGATACACCATCAGCGTGCTCGGCACGCCCATGTCCTTCAACCCACGGTACAGCTCGAACGCGTCGGGCAGCGGCACACGCTGGTCGGTGGCGCCGTGCTGGATCAACGTCGGCGTCTTCGCGCCCTTGATGTACGTGATGGGCGACGTCTCCGCGTAGATCTTGGGGTCGTCCCACGGCGTGCCCTTCAGATACTGACGCGTGAACGGCGTGATGTCGGTGTTCACGTAGTACGTCATCCAGTCGCTGATCCCGGCGCCCACCGAGATCGCCTTGAACCGCGCCGCGTCGTGCGTGGCGAGGAACGCCGAGATGTAGCCGCCCTGACTCCACCCCATCGTCCCCACCCGCGTGGAATCGGCGAGCCCCTGCTTCACGAGGTGATCCACACCGGAGAGCACGTCCCACGCGTCGCCGATGCCGAGGTTGCGCACGTTGAGCGAACGGAACTTCTCGCCGTAGCCGGCGCTGCCGCGATAGTTCGGCTCGAGCACCAGCGCGCCCTTCGCCGTCCACAGGTCGATGGGATACTGCCCCACACTGCTGTACGGCACGGGACGCGACGTGCCTGTGGGCCCGCCGTGGATGACGATGAGCAGCGGGTACTTCTTGCCCGCTTCGAAGCCGATCGGTTTGTGCAGCACCCCTTCGATCGTCGTGCCGTCCTTGCTCTTCCACGAGATCACTTCGATCGGCGCCTTGGCCCACGCGCTCGTCTGCGCGCCGAGGTCGGTGAGCTTCACCGGTTTCATCGTCGCGAGCGGTGCGGCGTAGACCTCGGGATATGTCGCGGCATCGCTCGCGACGAACGCGGCGCTCGACGCATCGGCGCTCAGCGTGAACGCGGAGCCCGCCCACGCATCGGCCGGCGCGAACCGTGTGACTTTCTTCGTCGCCGGGTCCAGTGAAAACAGATAGCTCGCCGTCTTCGACGACGCGCTGAAGTAGATCGTGTTCCCCACCCATTTCACGATCGCCGGATGCTCGTCGAACGCCGCGCTCAGGTCGGTGATCGCGCCGCCGGCCGCGGGCACCACCGCGATGTGCGTGTTCGTGAAGAAGTTGTTCGGGCTCGCCATCGCGCTCTCGAACGCGATGCGCGTGCCGTCGGGCGACCACACCGGATTCGCGTCGGGCCCCTCCTGCGTCACCAGCGCCCGCACCGCGCCGGTCGCCACCGTCACCACCGAGATGTTGGCCGACGCGCCGTTCGCGTTCGCGCCGTTGATGCGATGGTCGAACGCGATCTGCCTGCCATCGGGCGACCAGCCGAACCGCCCCACGGTGAACGCGCCGCTCGTCAGCCGCCGCACCTTCTTGGTCGCGACATCGAGGAGGTGCAGGTGCGTCATCCGATAGTCGCTGTCGATCACGTCGAACTCGCCGTACGTCTTCTCACGCGCCTTGGCCGAATCGCTCTTCGCGTCGGTCATGAGGAGCGCGATCTCCCGGCCGTCGGGCGACCAGGCGAACGCACCCGGACTGTCGTCGCCGGTAGTGAGCTGCTCCGATTCGCCACCGCGCACGTCGATGAGATACAGCTGCCGCCGGTCGGTGCGATCACTCGCGAACGCGATGCGACGGCCGTCGGGCGACCACGTGGGATTGGTGCTCGACTTGCGACCGCGCGTGAGCCGCCACGACACACCGCTCTGCGCCTCGGCGAGCCAGATGCTCGTCTCGTACACGTTCTGGTCCCAGTTCGTCTCGCGCACCGTGTACGCGACGAGCTTGCCGTCGGGCGAGATCTCGGGACTGCCCGCTCGCTTGAGCGAGATCAACTCATCGATGGTCGGCGTGCGTACCGGAGATTGCGCGCCGCCGGGGGTCCACACCGGCAGTACGGCGAGGGCCGCGACGAGCGCGGCAAGTCGGATGGTCTTCATGCCGACAGAATCTACGGCTTCACGACCCGGTACAGCCACGCGTCGCCGCGGGACTCCTCCCACCCGATCGTCGCGCGCTTGAGGTCGGCCGACACCGAAAGGGCCGTCGCCGCATGCGCCACGCTGCCGACCGGTTGCGCCTGACCGGGCGCCGTGACCTTCAGCAACGACACCGACTCTGGCGTCTTCCAGAATCGCACGCCGATCGAGCCGTCGGCCATCCAGTTGGCGCCGAAGTGGTCGCCGAACGACGTGAACCACGGCACGACGGCGCCGCCCGCCGTGGGAACGACCGCCACGCGCAGCGTGTCGCTCGTGGGCGAACCCCAGCCCGTGACGAGTAGACGCGTGTCGTCGGCCGACGCATGGATCTCGCTGAACGCATCGAACCACGCCGGCTTCGCGATCTCGTGACGCTGCCCGCCCTGCTCCACGATCACGCGGTCGGGAGTCTTCGGGATCCACGCCCATCCGTTGGCGAGCGGAGTGGCCCGCACGCGCCCGGAATCGGGAATGTCGAGCGTGCGCCCCGTGGCGCCGCTGCGCGCGTCGACCAGCGAGAGCCGCGTGCCCGTGGACGAGAACGAGGTCACCATCAGCGTCATGGAATCGACCCACTCCGCGGCGCGCGTGCGGCCAGCCACGTTCACCGGCGCCTCCGCCCCGCCGCCGAACGGCGCCACCGCCAGGCGAATCTCGTCCACTCCGTTCGCGCCGGGCACACTGCGCAGCAGGAGGATGCGCGCGCCGTCGGGCGAGATCGACGCGTACACCCCCGTCGAGGCCTGCATCAACGGCGCACCACTCGGCAGCGTGCCCTTCATCAACTCGGGCAGTCCCGTCGCGATCACCGAATACGTGGTGCTGCCGTCGTCCACCGCCATCTGCGTGCCGTCGGCCGTCACCGAGAGATTCGAGAATCGCCCGCTGTAGATCGTGTCCTGATGCGTCGCCAGCTTGCCGGTGTTCGGGTCGAGCGCCACACGCACCACCGCCTCGGCCACCGTCGGGCCGGCGCGCGTCATCCAGATCGCGTCGTGCGCCGCCGTGCCGCCGCACGTGCACGAGTTCAACAGCTTGTCGGTCACCGTGCCGTCGCGGTTCATCACCTGCCAGAAACCGTGCGGCGGCTGCACCACCATCACCACGATGCGCGTCGTGCCCGGCACCGACGCGAGCGCCGCGACGCCGACACCCGCCGTGTGCACGCGGATGCTGTCGCGCACCGCGCCCGTGAGCCCGGCGAAGCGCAGCACGAACGACGTGTCGCTTTTGTAGGCGGGCGCGATGATCAGCGAGTCGCCGCCCGAATAGAACGTCGCGATTCCGGCGGTGAGCACCTGCGGCGGCCCGCCCAGCGCCGACACGAGGAACGTGCCCGAGCGACCGCCGATCGTGGCGCCCACGAGCAGATTGCGCCGGTCGGGACTCCACTCGAGCGAGCCCCAACTCGTGGCGCCCTCGATGATGTGCCGCGTGACCGTGCTCCCCACGTCCTGCACATCCACCGAATACGTGCAACTCGCGCCGCTGCACGACTTGGTGAAGTAGGCGAGCTGCTTGCCGTCGGCCGACAACGTCGGCCCCATGATCTTGCCCGTGAACGTCAGCTGCGTGCGATCGCGCAGCGCCGCCGACGTGTGCTCCATGCCGAACTTCCCCTTGGCGCCGAGCATGATGATGGCGCTCACCGTCGCCAGCGCGCCGACGAGCCCCGCCGCGAACAGCGCGCGCGAGCGCGGCTTCGCCGTCGCGGCGGCCGCCATCGCGCCGGTCGACGCCACCGGCACCGCCTCGAGCGCGCGCATGAAGTCGCCCGCGCTCGCGAAGCGGTCGGCCGGCACCTTCGACAGCGCTTTCTGCACGGCCGCGTCCACGCTCTCACTCACCGTGGGGCGCACCGTGCGCACGTGCGTCGGCTGCTCAGTGAGCAGCTTCGCGATCACCGCCTGCACCGTCTTCCCCTGCATCGGCGGATCGCCCACGAGCATCTCGTACAGCACGGCCGCGAGCGAGTACACGTCGCTGCGCGCGTCGAGCTGCCGGTCGCCCGTCGCCTGCTCGGGACTCATGTACTGCGGCGTGCCGAGCGAGAGCCCCGTCTCGGTGAGACGGTTGCCGCCGGACTCCTGCACCGCGAGCGCGATACCGAAGTCGGCGAGCATCGCCTCCCCTTCCTGCAGCAGGATGTTCTCGGGCTTGATGTCGCGGTGCACCACGCCCTGCCGGTGCGCGTAGTCGAGCGCGCTCGCGATGTGCTTGGTGATCATCAGCGCCTGCTCGATGCCCAGCTGCTGTTCACGGTCGAGCAGATCGCGCAGCGATTCGCCGCGCACGTACGGCAGCACGTAGTACAGCAGTCCGCCGGCGCTCCCCGAGTCGATGAGCGTCAGGATGTGCGGATGGTCGAGCCGCGCCGTGATCTTCACCTCGGCGAGGAACCGGTCGGAACCGAGCACCGCGCCGAGCTCCGGGCGCAGCACTTTCAGCGCGACCTGCCGTTCGAGTTTGAGGTCGTCGGCGAGGTACACGGTGGCCATCCCACCCTGCCCCAGCTGGCGCTCGATACGGTAGCGGTCGGTGAGGATCGCATCGAGCTGCAGCGGCGTGTCGGACACGTATTGCCCCGGGGTTCCGAGTCTCAAACAATCACGAACAATGAACTCGGCAATATGGCGCAAATCGGCGTGCTTAGCGAACGGAGCGAGGCGGCTGAGCGTTCGATCACGCGCAACTATATGAATGTCGGCACGTTCCGAGAGACATAACCGTCATATAGGTTGTGTTGTGCTACACAGCTCATCGACCGTGTCCTCCTAACACGTTGACACGACAGCACTTGTCTACTATCTACCGCCTTCCTCCGCCAACCACGAGACCGCGATGACCACGGGCACACGCAAGCCGGGCGAGTTCTGCTGGAGCAACATGATCACGCCGCAGCCCGCGGCCGCGCGTGATTTCTTCGCCGCGATGTTCGGGTGGACGTACCAGGAACTCCCCGGCCTCGGGCACAGCATGCGGGTGGACGGGCACGACATCGGCGCGATGTTCGACCGCGACGACCCGAGCACACCCAAAGGCACCGCCCCGCACATCGGCGTGCTCGTGATGATCGCGGATGCCGATGCGTTCACCGCGCGGGTCATCGAACTCGGCGGCGAGGCTCACCCGCCATTCGCCGTGGCCGAGCAGGGGCGCATGGTGATCTGCGCGGATCCCAACGGCGCGCGGTTCGACGCGTGGGAACCGAAGAAGGCCACCCTCACCGACGGCGACAGCCACGCGCACGGCGCGGCCACGTTCCACGAGACGCTCACCACCGACATCGACCGGGCGACGGCGTTCTACACGGCGCTCTTCGGATGGACGCCGGTGCATGTGCGCACGCCGGAGTACGCGTACACCACGTTCTCGCTCCGCGGCATTCCCGTGGCCGGGATGATGGAGATCACGCCGCCGATGGCGGAAGCCGGCGTCACGCCACACTGGGGCACGTACTTCGCGGTGCGCGACACCGACGAAGCTGCACGCGTGGCCGTGGCGAACGGCGGTGCACTGTTCATCCCGCCGCACGACATTCCGAACGTCGGCCGGTTCTGCGGCGTGACGTCGCCGCAGGGTGTGCGGTTCTACTGCATCACCTACCCGCCGCGCTGAGCGCTTCGCTACTTCTTCACGGGTGTGCTGAACCAGACGGCGTTCGGTGCATCCGAGCGCGCCGTGACGATGTCGGGCCAGCCGTCGCCGTCGAGATCGCCGATGGCGAGGCCATAGACGGCGCCCTTGCCGTCGTTCCACGCCGTCTCGTGGAAGCGGAGCTGCTTGCCGGCACCGTCGTTGAAGAAGATCACGCCGCGCGCCGCGAAGTTGCCGACGACGATGTCCGGTAGCCCGTCGCGGTTCATGTCGGCGATGGCGATGGAGTACGGGGCGGCACCGCCCGCACCGAGTGCCACCGGCTCGGCGAATGCGCGTTTGCCCAGGTTGCGATACACGAACATCCCCGTGCGTTCATCGCCCACCACGAGATCGATGGTGCCGTCGCCGTCGATGTCGGCCGCCGCGGCGGCGCGAATCGATGATTTCGCCGGCCCAATGGCCGTGGGCGTGCCCGTGAAACCGCCGTGCCCGTCGTTCCAGAAGATCAGATTCTGCCCGCCGTCACGATGCGGCACGAACAGATCGATGTGCCCGTCGCCGTCGAAATCGGCCGCGACGATGATCGTCGCCGATTGCGTGGCGAGCGGCGTGCACGACGGGAACGCGCCGTGGCCATCGTTGAGGCACACGAAACTCGGGCGCGGATTGGCCGGGTTCGAGCTGCGGTTGGCGACGATGAGGTCGGGGCGTCCGTCGCCGTTCACATCGGCGAGCGTGACGTAGCGGGTCGACCAATCGGGCTGGCCGAACGTGCCGGCCACGTGGAAATGCCCGCGGCCGTCGTTCAGATAGATCAACTTCCGGTCGGGCCGGTCGTTGCTCACCACCAGATCGAGCGATCCGTCGCCGTCGAGATCGGCGAGCGCGGCCGTGTACGTGCGGTCGGGTGCGTCGCCGAGTGTGTCGGTGGTGAAGTGCCCCTTGCCGTCGTTGCGGAGGATGAGGTTGTAGCGCGGCCAATGCCGGCCCTTGGCCAGCACGATGTCGAGCGTGCCGTTGCCATCCACGTCGCCCAGACTGACGCTCGCCGATGAATCGCTCGTGGTCTCGAGCAGCAGCATCCGGTCGAACGACCGCGGCTCACCCACGTGATGGATCGCAGCGGGGAGCACGAGCATGGCGAGCAGAAGAACGGCGGCGGTGCGTCGCATGGGCACGGGTTTGAGTGGTGTCGAATGCTATCGCCAAGCCGGCACGATGGCGACGGTGCGCACCCGGCCTTGCCCGTGTGCCGGCACGCGCGCTAGCGTGACGGAAGCTCCCATGTTCACACCCCGCTTCCTTCTCTGCGGCTTCGCGCTCTGTGTGTCGGCCACCACGGCGCGGCGCGCCGGTGCGCAGCCGGCCCCCCGTGCCGACTGGCGGCGCGGCGCCACCTGTTACGAAGTGTTCGTCCGTTCCTTCCGCGACAGCGACGGCGACGGCATCGGCGATCTCAACGGACTCATCGCCTCGCTCGACTACATCAACGACGGGAATCCCCGCAGCACGACGTCGCTCGGTGCGCGCTGCCTCTGGCTGATGCCCGTGATGGAGTCGCCGAGCTATCACGGCTACGACGCGAGCGACTACTATCACGTAGCGAAGGCCTACGGCACGAACGACGATTTCAAACGGCTCGTCGCGGCGGCACACGCGCGCGGCATCCGTGTGCTCGTCGACATGGTGCTCAACCACGTGTCCATCGAGCATCCCGCCTTCCTGGCCGCGGTGCGCGACCCCGCGTCGCCGTATCGCGACTGGTTCCTCTGGGCGAAGACGAAAGGACCGGACAATCGCTACGGCGGGAACAACTGGCACAAGTCGCCGGTGCGCGACGAGTGGTACTACGGGTTCTTCTCGTCGGTGATGCCCGACCTCAACTACGAGAAGCCCGCCGCACTCGCCGAGGTGAAGAAGGTGGCGACGTTCTGGCTGCGCGAGATGGGCGCGGACGGTTTTCGGCTCGATGCCGTGAAGTATCTCGTCGAGGACGGGCCGAAAGTGGACGACACGCCGCGCACGCACGCCGTGCTGCGCGACTACGCGGCGCACGTGCGCGCAACGAAACCGGGGGCGTTCACGATCGGCGAGGTGTTCGACAGCACGGGGGCACTGCTCTCGTACTACCCCGATCAGCTCGACGCCTATTTCGCGTTCGAAGTGGCAGACAGTCTGATCGCCGGCGTTCGCCGCGGCGATGCGCGCGGAGTGCTCGCGCCGGTGCTGCGGTTGCAGGCGGCGATACCGGCGAGCCGCTGGTCACTGTTCCTGCGCAATCACGATCAACCGCGCACGCGCTCGGAGTTCGGCGGCGACTGGGGCAAGGCGCGTGTGGCGTCGTTCCTCCTGCTCACGCTCCCGGGGCTGCCGTTCATCTATTACGGCGAAGAACTCGGGATGACCGGCAAGAAGCCCGACGAGCAACTCCGCCGGCCCATGGCGTGGTCCATCGACCCGCCGCATGCGGGCTTCAGCACGGGCACGCCGTGGGAGCCGCTCGGCGCCGATTCGCTCGAGGCGAACGTCTGGGTGCAGGGCGTGGAAGGGAACTCCCTCTTCTCGCTGCACCGGCGGCTCATCCATCTGCGTGCCGCGAACGCGGCGCTGGGAGCGGGCGAACTCATCCCGCTCACGACGAGTCATCCATCCGTCGTGGCCTTCCTGCGGCGCGTTCCGGAGGGCACTGTGCTCGTCGTCGCGAACGTGGGCGGCGCGGCAGTCTCCGGCGTGACGATCACCTCGGCGGAGGGCGCGCTCGCGCCCGGCGTGCATACCGGCCGCGTGTTGTTCGGCAGCGCAGTCGCGTCACGCGTTTGCGTGAACGCTCGTGGCGTGGTGGATGCATTCACGCTCCCGACGCTCGCACCGAACGACGGTGCCATCGTGCAGCTCACGCGCGCCCGCCGCTGACGGACGCGCCGCCCCCCGCTACTTCGGCGGCCAGAACGGATCGGCGGCGGGCACGAACTTCACCGGCAACGCCGGCATCAGCGGCTGGAACCAGCGCGCGAATTCCTCCATCCCCGGCTGTTCCGACGGGATGTGTCCGATGACGATGAGCGCCTTGCGCGCACCCTGCGTGATGGCGTCGGCGGCGTAGGGCACCGTCTCCCACTCGCGCGCTTCGCCGATGAGGAGCACCTCCACGTCGTCGCGCGCGAACATCGACCGCTGCATCGCGAACCCCGCGGAGCCGGGCACGAACGCCACCTTCGTCACACGCATCGCCGCATCTCCCACCACACGCACGGCGGGGGCGCCCAGGCCGCGCGCGATCTCCGACGCGAGCGCGCCGACCGTCGTCTCGGGGTGCGCGATGACGAGCGCGCCCGGTGCGGCTTGGTACCGTTGCCAGTCGAGCACGCGGAACAGCCCCGTCACCATCGGATCGATGGGCCGCGCTGGGATGTGCCAGTGGTCGTGCAGACGATAGACGACGAGGTGATGGTCGCGGATGTATGCGCGCTTCGCCGCCGTCACCGGATCACCGATCGCTTGGAGTGCATCGAGTGCGTCTTCGTGCGAGTAGAACGTCGGCTCGTGCGTGATGATGAGGTTCAACCCTGCGGCGGCGGCGCGCTGCAGCACGTCCATCGTCGCCATCATCGTCACGGCCACGCCGGTCACCGGCGTGTTCGGATCGCCGTCCTTGAAGCTGTCGATGCCGTCGTCGGTCCAGCGGCCGTTGAGTTCGGTCTGGATCCGCTCGACGATCTGCCGGGCCGTGGGCGGCGCACCCTGCGCCGTCGCGGGCGATCGCACGATGAAGAGCGCGACGAACGCCAGCACACCGAGGCGGAATGTCGTTCGCACGGTAGGTCCCCAAGGAAGGTGGCAGCCCGCCCTGACACCCCGGCCGTGGCTGTCATGCGCGGACAAGACGGGCAGTTGCCTATGGCTTCGGCGCGGCACGCAACGACCGCAGTTTCCCCTCGAGCCACAGCGCCTCCACCTTCTCGCGCGCCCACGGCGTGCGGCGGAGGAATTTGAGACTCGAGCCGATGCTCGGATCGTTCGTGAAACAGGCGATCTTCACGCGGCGCCCCATCCGCGTCCACCCGACGTGTTCCACCAGTTCGGTGAGCATCTGCTCGAGCGTGACGCCGTGCATGAGGTTGTGCGACTGATCGTGCGGCGTGGTCATGCGGAGAACGATTGCTCGCGGAGGTTCGGTGCGCCAGCGCGCGCCGCTATCTTCCCCGGCACATGCGACTCTGGATCGACGCCGACGCGGCCCCGTTGATGGTGAAGGAAGTCTGCTATCGGGCCTCGGACCGCCTGCAGCTCGACACCGTGTTCGTGGCCAACATGCGGCTGCAGCTTCCACCGGGCTACACGTATCTCTCGGCCGTGCGCGTCGATTCGGGCGCCGACGAAGCCGACCGCTACATCGCCGAGCACGCCGAGGCCGGCGACGTCGCGGTGACCGCGGACATCCCGCTCGCGGCCCTGCTCGTGCCCAAGGGCGTCGCCGTGATCGACCCGCGCGGTGAGGAGTACACCGCCGAGGTGATCGGCGAGCGGCTGTCGGTTCGGAATTTCATGGACGGCCTGCGCAGCGCGGGTGTCGAAACGGGCGGACACGCCGCGTACGGCGCGCGCGAGAAGCAGGCATTCTCCAACGCGCTCGACCGGGCGCTCACGCGGGCGCTGCGCACGCGCTGACGGCGGTCGGTCGCGGCTTCGCGACTCAGAGTACGAGCGTCATGTACACGTCGGCCGTGGCATACGGGATGTCGGCCGGCAGCGGTGCGTGCGCGAAGCCCAACGACTCGTAGAGACGGATGGCCGGCACGAGCGCGCTGTTCGACGAGAGCACGATCGTCGTCGCCCCCGCCTCGCGCGCGAACCGGATCGCTTCACCGGCGAGGATTCGCCCGATCCCTCGCCCCTGGGC
This sequence comes from uncultured Gemmatimonadota bacterium, assembly GCA_903876745.1. GTDB lineage: Bacteria > Gemmatimonadota > Gemmatimonadetes > Gemmatimonadales > Gemmatimonadaceae > Fen-1231. The sequence goes on along the minus strand of CAIRBD010000447.1, from coordinate 12,754 downwards.
CGATGGCGAAACGGCCAGCTTGGCCAGTTCGAACGCCGAATCGGACACCCGAATCGCCGCGCAGGTACCGACGACCCGCCGATCGTCCACGGCAAAGAAGATCTCGCCTCCCGGTCGGAGTATTTCTCCATCGGGATCGGCGAGCATCGCGACGTCGGCCGGTTCGAGAAGCGAGTTGCCGACCAGCCATTCACGATTCAGCTTGTCGAAGTCGTCCTTCAGCTCCGGGCGATAGCGCTGGATATCCAGGTGCGTGGTGTCGAGGCGAGGTTCAGAGGGCATGTTGGCAAGTTGAGCCGCGTCAGAGGGCCCCGCAATCGACGGAGGCGGTACGGAACAGCGTGGAACCCAGCGCTCCGACGGCCCTGTAACCCTGTGAAGGGTTTCGTGGCACAACAACCACGCTTTATGCCGCGTTCAGGGAGTAGTACGGTAGGATATCAGGTCGCTTCACCAACGAGTGCGACGATGCACACGACCCACCCGCACGCCACGCGCCGCGAAACCGAGGATTGGTATCGCGCCATCCTCCTCACGGCCATGGACGGCTTCTGGGCCGTCGACGCCGCGGGGTTCCTGGTCGAGGTCAACGAGACCTACTGCCGCATGAGCGGCTACACCGCCGATGAGTTGATCGGTCGGCGGGTGTCGGACCTCGAGGCCGTAGAATCGCCCGAGGAGACCGCCCTCCGCATCGAACGACTGATGACCGCAGGTGAGGATCGTTTCGTGTCGGCGCACCGTCGGAAAGACGGCAGCGTGTTCCCGGTCGAGGTGAGCATCCAGTTCCGCCCCATCGGCGGTGGGCGGATCGTCGCGTTCCTGCGCGACATCACCGAGCGCCATCGCAAGGACAGCGCGATGCGGCGCGACGAAGCCCGGTTCCGCAGTCTCTCGAACGTGCTGCAGCACCAGTGCGCGACCACCCGTCAGTTCCTCGACTTCGCGCTCGACGAGGTCATCGGTCTGACGGCGAGCACGATGGGATTCCTCTACTTCTATGACGAGGATCGCGCAGAATTCGTGCTGAACAGCTGGTCACGCGGGGCGATGGCGGCGTGCAGCATCGTGGATCCCGAGACGCGCTATCAGCTGGAGAAGACCGGGATCTGGGGCGAGGTCGTGCGCCAGCGCCGTCCGCTCGTGATCAACGACTTCGACGCCGCGCATCCGCTCAAGAAGGGATATCCGGCCGGACACGCGCCGTTGCACCGGTATCTCTCGGTGCCGGTCTTCGCCGGCGAGCGCATCGTGGCCGTGGTCGCCGTGGCGAACAAGGAACAGCCGTACGACGACACCGATGTGGAGCATCTGCGCCTGCTGATGGACGCGAGCTGGAAGGTCGTGGAGACGCGCGACGCCGAGGAGGCGCTGCGCCAGAGCGAGACGCGCAACCGGGCCATCGCGCAGTCGGTGAACGACGCGATGGTCACCACCGACAGCGGCGGGGATATCGTCGCCTGGAACCGTGCCGCGGAGACGATCTTCGGATACGCGGACGTCGAGATGATCGGACGCTCGGTCACCGACCTCGTGCCCTCGCGGCACCGGCGCGACCATCTCTTGCAGTACGAGCGGATCAACTCGGGGCTGCCGCCGCGCGCCGCGGGACGGACGCTCGAGACCGTCGGCCGCCGCAAGGACGGGCGTGAGTTCCCGATGGAGCTCTCGACCTCCGCGTGGGAGACGGCCGAAGGGTGGTTCGTCACGTCCATCATGCGCGACATCAGTGAACGGAAGAACGCCGAGGGCGTGCTGCGGCTCGAGGGTGCGGCACTCAAGGCGGCGGCGAATTCGATCGTCATCACCGACCGCGACGGCGTCATCGAATGGGCCAACCCGGCGTTCACCACGTTCACGGGCTATCCGCTCGACGAAGCCATCGGGCGAAAACCGGGTGAGCTGCTCAAGTCGGGCACGCACGACCACGCGTTCTATCGCACCATGTGGGAGACGATCCTCGCCGGGCGCGTGTGGCATGGCGAGATCGTGAACCGCCGCAAGGACGGGCGGCTCTACACTGAGGACATGACGATCACGCCGCTCAAGGACGACCGGCACGTGATCACGCACTTCATCGCCGTCAAGCAGGACATCACGCAGCGCAAACTGCTCGAGGAGCAGTTCCAGCAAGCGCAAAAGATGGAATCCGTGGGACGGCTCGCCGGCGGCGTGGCGCACGATTTCAACAACATGCTCGGCGTCATCATCGGGCAGGCCGAGCTCGGGATCGCGCATGTCACGCCCGGGCACACCGCGCACTCCTGCCTGAGGGAGATCCACGGAGCCGCCATGCGCTCCGCCGAGCTCACACGGCAGCTGCTCGTGTTCGCCCGCAAGCAGGCCATCGACCCCACGGTGCTCGATCTGAACCTGCGCGTCGCCGGTTCGCTGCGGATGGTGGAACGGCTCATCGGCGAGGACATCCAGCTCACGTGGCACCCGGAATCCGACCTCTGGCTGACGGCCATCGACCCCACGCAACTGGATCAGATCCTGATGAATCTGTGCGTGAACGCGCGCGATGCCATCGGCGACATGGGGCGGGTCCTCATCTCGACGGCGAATGTCGTGATCGATTCGACGTTCTGCGAGAGTCGCGCGGAGGCCGAGCCGGGCGAGTACGTGCGGCTCAGTATCACCGACAGCGGCGGCGGCATGAGCCGAGAAGTGCAGTCCAAGATCTTCGAGCCGTTCTTCACCACCAAACCCGACGGCCAGGGAACGGGACTCGGACTGTCGACCGTCTACGGCGCGGTGCGGCAGGCCAAGGGGTTCATCACCGTCGACAGCGCGGCCGACCGCGGGACGACGTTCGCGCTGTACTTCCCGCGCGCCGTCGGGCAGGCGGAGGAAGAGACCGTGTTGTTCACGCCGACACTGGCCAACTGCGGATCCGAGACCGTCCTCGTCGTGGACGACGAGTCGGCGATGCTCCGCATGAGCACGACCGCGCTCGAGGCGCTCGGCTATACCGTCCTTGCCGCGCAAAGTCCCGTCGACGCGATCCGCCTCGCGAGCACGCATCCCACGCCGATCGATGCCCTCGTCACCGACGTGGTGATGCCGGGTATGAACGGCCGCGATCTCGCCAACACGGTGCGGATGCTGCACCCGGAGATCCGCATCGTGTACATGTCGGGCTACGCTGAGCCGGTGCTCAGCGGTCACGGACTGCACGCGAGTGAACGGAACTTCATCGCCAAGCCGTTCGCGCTGCCGGCACTCGCGGCCAAGGTCCGGGAAGCGATCGACGCGCCGGCCGCGCCGCGGCGCTGACGAACTACCACGAGCGTCCGCCCGGCGCCCGTGCACGCCGGGCACCGGCGGTGCCGCTTGCCCCCGCCTGAGCGCGCCTCGACATTCCAGCGAAGCCGCACTCCGCCACGCCACCCACGCGAGCGCCCAACTCACATGAAAACGTCCCGTCCGCTTCTCGCCGCCTTCATGATCGCGCTGGTGCTGCCGGCGACCGCCCGCGCGCGCTCCGCCGACGATCCGCACCTCATCCCCAAGCCGCGCGACATCTCGGCCTCGACCCTGGCGGAGCTGCCCCGGTCGGTCACGATCGCAGCACCGGCGAACGACGACGACAAGTTCGCCGCGCACGACCTGGCCGATGCCCTCAAAGAGCGCGGCATCAAGTCGGTCATCGGCGGTCCCGACGGCGCCTACCGCATCACCTTCGCGCGGCTCGGCACGCCGCTCGCCGACAAGATCCTCGCCGACCACCACCTCACGTTCACCAGCGAGATGAAGGCCGAAGGCTACGTGCTCGTGACGACGGCGGAGAACGCGCACGTCGTGGCCGCGAGCGCCGCCGGCATCTTCTACGGCGCGCAGACGCTCAAGCAGCTCGTCCGCACCGACGGCGCCAAAGTCCGCGTGCAGCTCGCGACCATCCGCGACTGGCCGGCGATGAAGTACCGCGGATGGCAGGACGATCTCTCGCGCGGCCGCATCCCCACGCTCGACTTCCAGAAGAAGCAGATCCGACTGCTCGCGGCGTACAAACTGAACGTGTTCTCGCCCTACTACGAACACACGCTCGCCTACGCCGACAACCCGCTCATCGCGCCCCCCGGCGGCAGCACGAGTCCGGAGGACATCCGGGAACTCGTGGCGTACGCGAAGAAGTACCACGTCGACGTGATTCCCGAGCAGGAGGCCTTCGGCCATCTGCACCATCTGCTCAAGTACGACATCTACGCCGGCCTCGGCGAGACACCGCACGGCCACGTGCTCGCGCCGGGCGACCCGAACTCGCTCCCGCTCATCAAGAGCATGTTCGCCGAGATCGATTCGCTCTTCCCGTCGAAGTTCCTGCACATCGGCGCCGACGAGACCTTCGAACTCGGGCTCGGCCGCACCAAGGATCGTGTGCAGAAGGAGGGGATGGGCGCCGTCTACCTTGGGTTCCTCAAGGACATCGAGGCCGCGCTCAAACCGAGCGGCAAGCGGCTCTTGTTCTGGGGCGACGTGGCGCAGAACCACGGCGACCTCGTGAAGTCGCTCCCCAAGGACATGATCGCGGTGGGGTGGGACTACTGGAGCGTGAAGAACTTCGAGCGCTACGTGAAGCCGTTCGCCGACGCCGGGATCGAGACGTGGGTCGCGCCGGGGGTGAACAACTGGAACCGCGTCTTCCCCAACTACGACATCGGCCTGCGGAACATCCAGGGGTTCATCCGCGACGGCCAGAAGATGGGGTCCACCGGGGTCATCAACACCACGTGGGGCGACGACGGTGAGGCGATCTTCAGCGAGACGTGGTACGGTTTCCTCTACGGCGCCGCCGCGAGTTGGCAGTCCGGCGAGAGTTCCATCGACGACTTCCAGCACAGCTACGGCCTGCAGTTCCACGGCGACGCGAGCGGCAAGATCGACGCCGCGATGCTCAAGCTCGCCGCGGCGCACGTGATGCTGCAGAAGTCGGGCGTGGGAGAGGCGACCAACGAACTCTATTGGCTCGATCCCTACTCCGCGGACGGGCAGATCGCCGCGCAGAAGATCCGCGTCGTGTCACGCGACTACCGCATCCTCGCCGAGAGCGCGATCGTGCTTATCGCGCAGGCGCGGCGTCAGCCGGGCATCCGCGAGACCGCCGCGCTCGACGCCATCGAGATGGGGGCGCGGCGCATGGATTTCATCGGCATGAAATTCGAACTCGCCGACGAGATCGTGCAGTACTACGCGCGCGCCGGCAATCCGGTGGCCGGCAGTTCGCCGGGGCACGACCTCAGCGAGATCAGCTCGCGCATCAACGCGCGCACGCAGGATCTGCGTGACGGCTACGTGCTCGGGCGCGAACTCTTCGAGAAGGCATGGCTGGGCGAGAGTAAACCGTATTTCATGCGCAACGTGCTCGAACGCTTCGACATCGCCGCGCAACTCTGGATCCAGCGCGGCGACAAGGTCGCGGCGGCGCGCAACGAGATGAACCGCACGAAGAAACTCCCGTCCGCCGAATCGATCGGCATCCCGAGTTCGATGCCGGGCATCGTCCCGTGAGCCCGGCGCGCCGCGGCGCGCGCTGACAGGGAGGACCGGCGGGCGCGGCTAGACGGCCGCGCCCGCCTTCTTCGTCTCGATCGTCTCGCGCACCACGCGCGTGAGCTCGCCGAGCGCGAACGGTTTGGTGATGTGCGCCACGTCGGGTGGTGGTGGTGGCGTCGAACCGCCGTCGTCGCGCGTGTAGCCGCTCATCACGACGAGGGCGATCTCCGGATGATCGCCGCGCACACGGCGCACGAGCGTAGCGCCACTCATGCGCGGCATCGTCATGTCGGAAAGTACCAGATCCACCTTCCATCCTTCGTGCTCGAGCAGCTCGAGCGCCGCCACGCCGTCGGTCGCCTCGAGCGTCTCGTAGCCGGCGCGCGCGAGCGAGCGGACGACGAGCGCGCGGATCGCCTCTTCGTCCTCCACCACGAGCACGCGCCCGCGCGCACCGGCCGGCGTCACCGCCGGCGTGTTCACGCGAGGACGCGGCGCGGCGCGCGCCGCGAACGGGAGGAGGATCGTCACCACGGTGCCACGACCGCGCGCCGAGTCGATGCGCACGAAGCCGCCGTGCGACGTGATCACGCCGTGCACCGTCGCCAAGCCGAGTCCGGTACCCTTTCCCTGCGGCTTGGTCGTGAAGAAGGGCTCGAAGGCGTGCGCGAGGGCTTCGTCATCCATCCCTTCGCCGTCGTCGCGCACGGCAAGGCACGCATAGGCCCCGGCGGGGACGGCCCGCTGGTGCAGACGATCGCCCTCGACCACATCAACGCGGTCGAGTTCCACCGACACCACGCCGCCATCGGGCATCGCGTCGCGCGCATTGCTCACGAGATTCAGCAGCGCCACGTCCAGCTGCACCGTGTCGGCCTGCGCGAACACGGTGTGCGGTGCCGCCCGCATCACGAGCTGGACGGTGCGTGGCAGCAAACGGCGCAGCATCGGCTCGACGTCCGCAAGCAGCGCGCCGATGTCCTGGTGTTCGCGCAGCGGCGCGTCGGAGCGGCTGAACGCCAGCAGCTGCCGGCAGAGTGCGGCGCCGCGGTCGGAGGCGCGTTCGATCTCGTTCACTTCGAGCGGGTCGAGCTCCGGCCGGTCGCCCCGCAGCAGTTCCGCGTTCGCGCGGATGACGGTGAGCAGGTTGTTGAAATCGTGCGCGATACCGCCGGCGAGCAGCCCGATCGCCTCCAGCTTCTGCGTCTGGCGCTGCTCGCGCTCCATGCGCCCGCGTTCCGTCACGTCGCGGCAGTGCAACACCACGCCATGCACGCCGGGCTCGTCGCGAAGATCGGTGACCAGTGATTCGACGTCGCGCAGACTCCCCGCTGCGCCGCACCGCCACGTGAGCAGCACGCCATCCTTCGGCGCGCGCAGCATCGAGTCGATGTCGGCGCGGCTAGACTCCGCCGTGTGATCGAGCAGGGTGTGTCCCGTGACGTCCGCCGAGCCGGCGGCGAGCAGCTGCCCGGCCGACGGACTGGCGAACGTGATCGCCCCGGAGAGGTCCACGACGAGCACCGCCTCGTGCGAGCGCCGCACGAGCGTCGTCAGCCGGTGCGACTGGGCTTCGCGCTCCCTGGCAAGTGTCGCGAGCTGCGCTCCGGCGACGATCATCCGCAGCACCGTGACCGCCATCGCCAGCATGAGCGCCAGTACGAGGATCTCGACCACCGGGCCGTTGAGTTGCTCCTCCTTGATCTCGAGGACGATGAGCATCCCGAGGGTCATCAGCGCGACGTACGGCAGTACCCGGACGTCTCGCGGCCATTCCGTGCGGTTGCCGCGCTGCCGGTCGAAGCACGCAAAGAGGAGACCGGCGCTCGCGAAGCCGGCCGCGCACACGGCGAGCACCATCGACGACGCCTGATGCGACGGCACCCAGCCGGTCAGCCGCGCATCCTCGCCGAGGAACGCCCCGATCGTCGACGCCAGCTTCGACACCGCCATCAACTGCAGCGCCCCGCCGCCGCCGAACGCATACGGCCGGTGCAGCACGATCGCCACCGTCAGGAGCATCGCGAATTCGCCCCACGCCAGCATCAGATCGGGCGTCGCCAGCGTCGCGGCCGGCAATGTTCCCGTGTCGGTATCGCCGGCGAACTGATAGAACCAGACGAGCGTCGCGATCACGATCAACACGAGCGCGACTTCCGTCAGCAGCTTGCCGTAGGCGTATCGGCCGCGCGGCCGACGGATCATCAAGGCGAACGCGATCACCGTGATGGGACGGCCGACGACGCCGTCAAGGAGGGTGAGCAGATCAACCCCGAAGAGACGCGCCGGCGTCTGCGTCAGCCAGCCAAGCTCGCCGACCGCGACGAGCAGCCAACAGATCGCCACCAGCGTCCACGCCGTGCGGTCCCGCGTGCTCACGTCGGCGCGGCGGCCCGCCACGTGCGCGCCGAACGCGGCGGCGAGGGCGAGCGGGATGTACGCGAGTTCCTCGAACCGCGCCGTGTCCTCGCCGAGTCGCAGGGCGAGCACCGCGATGTAGGCGACGGCGAAGGCCCAGGTCGCCGCCAACAACCACGCACCGCGGCGCGAGAGTCCCGCAGCGACGATCAACCCTGTTTCGCGACGAAGTGTGACGGGCACGGGAGCGGTGGATGCCGGGTGGTGCGAGTCTGCCGACGAGCCGGCATCGCCGGCGTGGGCACAATCTTGCAATTTGACGGGTGCCGGCCACCGCAGTTAGTCCTCGTTCCCCCGTACCTTTGTGAGCGTATCCCCTCCCCCCAACGACCCGCGCCGCCGTACCCTTAGACGTTCATCGGTTCCGGTTCCACTTCTCCTATCTCCACTCCACCGGACATGCGCATCCTCCGCCGAATCCTCACGCTCGCCCTCGTCGCCGCGCCGCTCTCGGCGCAGCAACTCGACAGCGCCACCGCCGCCGCCTTCCGCTGGCGCAGCATCGGTCCCGCCAACATGGGCGGGCGCATCACCGACATCCAAGGCATCCCCTGGCCGTCGCGCACATTCTACGTCGCGTCGGCCGGAGGCGGCCTGTTCAAGACCGCCAACGCCGGCACCACGTTCAGGGCCGTGCTCGACACCGCACACGTTTCGAGCGGCGGCATGATCGCCATCGCACCGAGCGACACCAACGTCGTGTACTACGGCACCGGCGAGCCCAACTCGCGCAACTCGATGTCGCCGGGCGCCGGGCTCTGGAAGTCGGCCGACGGCGGCAAGAGCTGGAAGTTCATGGGGCTCAAGGAGACGCAGCATATCGGCCGCATCGTCGTGCACCCGAAGGACCCGAACACCGCGTACGTCGCCGCACTCGGCGCCGCCTGGACTTCGAACGCCGATCGCGGGCTCTACAAGACGACCGACGGCGGCGTCACCTGGACGAAGATCAAGTTCATCAGCGACAAAGCCGGGTTCGTGGACGTCGCCCTCGACCCGCGCAATCCCGACGTCGTGTGGGCGGCAAGCTACGAACGTGTGCGCGGCCCGTATTCCCTCAACTCGGGCGGACCGGGTTCTGCGCTCTGGAAAAGCACCGACGCCGGCAAGACGTTCACCGAAGTGAAGGGGAACGGCTTCCCCGAGTCGATGAAGGGACGCATCGGCATCGCCATCGCGCCCTCGAAACCTGACGTGATGTACGCGATGGTCGAGGCCGACACCGCCGCGAACGCCAAGAAGGACGCGAAGGTGAAGGCGCAGAAGTCGCCCAGCGGGCTCTATCGCTCGGCCGACGGCGGCGGCACGTGGACGAAGACGAACGACGAGGACACGCGCCCCTTCTATTACTCGCAGGTGCGCGTGACACCGGACAACCCCGATCGCGTGTACTGGTCGAGCACGCCGGTGAAGGTGAGCAATGACGGCGGCAAGACGGCGATGAACGCCACGCAGGGCATCCACGTCGATCATCACGCGATGTGGATCGACCCGAAGGACCCGTCGCACCTCATCGTCGGCGACGACGGCGGCGTGAGCCAGAGCTGGGACGGCGGCGGCAACTACGAGTTCGTGAACGTGCTCGCCATCGGGCAGTTCTACAACGTGTCGTTCGATTACCAGATCCCGTACCGTGTATGCGGCGGGCTGCAGGACAACGGCAGCTGGTGCGGCCCGAGCCGTCGCCAGCGCGGCAGCATCACCAACGCGATGTGGCACAACGTGGGCGGCGGCGACGGGTTCGTCACGCAGCAGAGCGCCGACGACCCCAACTGGATCTTCTCCGAATCGCAGGGCGGCGCCATCGGGCGCCTGAACTTCGCCACGGGAGAGCGTGTCTCGATGCGCAAGCCGCAGTGGCGCCCGGCATATCTGCAGTGGGAGGATTCGATCGTCGTGACGCGCGGCGACACGATCAAGCCGCTGTCGAAGGACGCGAAGAAGCGCGTGGACGCGTTCCGTGCGCAGCAGCTCGCCGATTCGGCGGCGATGGACCTGCGCTGGAACTGGAACACACCGTACTTCATCTCGAAGCACAACAGCCAGACGGTGTACTTCGGCGCCAACCGCGTGCTCAAGAGCACGAAGATGGGCGACGACATGTACTTCATCTCCAACGACCTCACGTCGAAGGACACGATGAAGATCCGCGTGTCCACGAGGACCACGGGCGGCATCACCATCGACGCGACGGGCGCCGAGACGTTCGGCACGATCGTCTCGTTGAACGAGTCGCCGCGGCATCCCGGCTGGCTGTACGCCGGTACCGATGACGGCCACGTGTGGATGACGAAGGACGACGGCGGCACGTGGACGGACTTCACCGGCAAATTCCCAGGCGTGCCGGCCGGCGTGTACGTGTCGCGCATCGAGCCGAGCTACGCCAGCGACGACGTGTTCTACGTGGCGTTCGACAATCACCGCAACGGTGACTTCACGCCGTACCTGTATGCGACGAATGACGGCGGCAAGTCGTTCGCGTCGATCGTGAACAACCTCCCCAAGGGGAGCGTGGACTTCGTGCACGTCATCCGTGAGGACCCCAAGAACGCGAACCTGTTGTTCGCGGGCACGGAGATCGGCGCGTTCGCGTCGATGGACAAGGGGAAGACGTGGGCGAAGTTCAACACGGGGCTGCCCACCACGCCCGTGCATGACCTGCAGATCCATCCGCGCGACGGCGAGCTCATCGCCGCGACGCACGGCCGGTCCATCTGGATCGTCGACATCCACGCGCTGGAGCAGGTGAACGCGGCCGTGCTCGCCAAGGCCGCGCACCTGTTCGCGCCGAAGACGGCGTTCGAGTACGGTGAGAGTCCGATCAACGGCGGCGACAACGGCCACAAGCAGTTCGAAGGGCAGAGCCCGACGTTCGGCGTCGACTTCACCTATCGCCTCGGGGCCTCGGCGGCGGGGGTGAAGGTCGTCGTGCAGGACGCGATGGGCGACACGGTGTTCACGCAGAATGCCGGCGGCGCGGCGGGGATGAACCGCGTGACGTGGAACCTGCGCGGTCGCCCGGCCGCGACGGTGGCCGTGAAGTTGTCGCCGGCGGCGCTGCGCGACAGCGTGGTGAACCAGCGCAAACTGCTCAACACGCTCGATTCGCTCGAGAAGGAAGGCACGGTGCCCAAGGCGATGATCGATCGCGTGCGCACGGCGCTCAACTCGCCCGAAGGGATGATGGGGATGATGCAGCAGTTCATGGGCGCGATGGGGGGCGGTGGACGCGGCGCCGGACCGGCGCGGTTCAACGAACGGCCCGGCGAAGTGGCAGCCGGTCGCGGTGCAGGCGCGGGTGCCGCCGCGGGTGGTCGTGCCGGGGGTGAAGGCGCCCCCGCCGCCGACGCGATGCCCGACATGGGGCAACTCGGCGGACTGTTCAATGCATTCCGTGGATATGGCGACCGCCTGTTCACGCAGGGCCGCGGCCAGGCGGGGCTCGTCGACACGGGCAACTACAAGGTCTCGCTCGTCGTGGCCGGCAAGGTGGAACAGACCGCCGTGCTGCACGTCGAACGTGTGAGCGGCGGAGCAAGCGGCGCGGGTGGGTTCTCCGAGGAGCGGTAACAGCGCCCGACGGGACTCAACAACGCCGCAGGTTTACGCAGAAACAACGCAGGTAGTGCAGTGACGAGGAAGAATGAATGGGGAACGACAGCGCCGAACGCAGGCCGTCGTTCCCCATTCGCCTGCAGTGCCTGTAGTACCTGCGCGTTTCTGCGTAAACCTGCGGCGTTGTTGAGTTCCGGCCAATGGAACCGCGATTTCGGCTCGTCGGTTAACCGAGTAACCCAACCGAGAGCCAAGATGCGCGTCAACTCCATCCTCGACACGATCGGCAACACGCCGCACGTCCGCATCAACCGTCTGTTCGGCACCGGCGCCGAGGTGTGGCTCAAACTCGAGCGCGCCAACCCCGGCGGCAGCCTCAAGGACCGCATCGCCGTCGCGATGATCGAGGACGCCGAACGTCGCGGCGTGCTCACCCCCGGCGCGACGATCGTCGAGCCGACATCGGGCAACACGGGCATCGGGCTCGCGCTCGCCGCGGCGGCGAAGGGCTACGCGCTGATCCTCGTCATGCCGGAGTCGATGTCCGTCGAACGTCGGCGCATCGTCAAGGCCTACGGCGCGACGCTCGAGCTCACGCCACGCGAAGTCGGGATCAAGGGCGCCATCGCCCGCGCGCAGGAGCTCGTTGCCGCGACTCCCGGCGCGTGGATGCCGCAGCAGTTCGAGAATGAAGCGAACCCCGAGATCCACCGCCGCACCACGGCGCAGGAGATCCTCGACGATTTTCCCGAAGGGCTCGACGTGCTCATCACCGGCGTCGGCACGGGCGGGCACATCACGGGCGTGAGTGAGGCACTGAAGGCGCGTTTTCCCCGGATGAAGACGTTCGCCGTGGAGCCCGAGAAGTCGACGGTGATCGCCGGCGGCACGCATTCGCCGCACAAGATCCAGGGGATCGGCGCCGGCTTCCTCCCCGCCGTGCTGAACACGGCCACGCTCGACGGCACGATCGCCGTGAGCGAGGACGAGGCGTTCGAGTACGCCCGCCGCGCTGCGCGCGAGGAGGGGATCTTCGTCGGCCCGTCGAGCGGTGCCTCGCTCGCCGCCGTGGCGAAGCATCTGCCGACGGTGCCCGCCGGGAGCCGTGTGCTGGCGTTCTGCTACGACACCGGGGAGCGGTATCTCTCGGTGGAAGGGCTCTTTCCCGTCTGAGTGGCGCGGGGCTCAACGACGCCGCAGGAACGCGCAGGAACAACGCAGGAACGACGCGGGTACTGCGAACAGAACGACTTGGGGGGAACGACGGCCCGCATTGGGCACGGTC
>CAIRBD010000446.1 GCA_903876745.1 uncultured Gemmatimonadota bacterium | reverse complement strand
CGTAGTACCACGAACCGCTTTGACAGTCGCCGGCAGCCAGCGACTGCGTCGTCGTTCCGCTGATCGGCATCACGAAGGCGCTCTCACACGCGCTAATCGACTCTCCTTCGGTCGCCGCGGAAAACGTGTAGGTTCCGCTCGATCCCGCCGACCAGGCCCCGACTCGCGTGGTGAAACTGCCTGCCGGCACGATCCACTTCCCCGCCACTGATGAGGCGGTGGCGAAGAATCCGATGATGGTTCCGCCGGCCGGTGACACGCCAATCACCGGACTGAATCCGGAGGTTTGCGCCTTCAACCGGATCCCGGTCTGCGTGGTGACCGTTATGCCATAGAGGTCACTCGCGTGGCCGTCCGCGCCGCAACTGGAGGTCGAGATTGACCCGCTCTTCGTGAACGGCAGCGTTGACGGCATCACTGCGCATGTCCCGCCGCCGGCAATCACGGCGAGCGTCGCCGGGCTACCATTCACAGCGAGCCCGCCGATCGTCGTGGTAATTGACACGGTGCCCGCCGTGCTTGGAGCGCCGAACGTCGCGCTGCACGTACCCGAAGCACAGGAGAAGGTGCCAAGTGTACCGGCCGATGCGGTGGCGACGAACGAGGAAGCCGTCGCGCTCGCGATCGTCTGTGCGGTGCTGTTTCGCACCGTCACGGTCATCGCGGCCGATCCGCCTGCCGCGACCGTCGTGGCGGAGAGTGCCAGTGTGCTTTGCGCAGCGCTGGGCAGCGAGGCGGGCGTGGTCGCCGTCGCGTCAATCCGAAGCGGTGGAATCTCCGAGCCGATGATCGACGCGACGATCGCTTGGGCTCCCGTGGCAGCGCCAAGTCTCCACTGCACAGACACCAACCCGTTCGCGTCCGACGTCACTGACGACGCAGCCAACGTGCCGCCTCCCGTGGCCACACTCACACTCAGCACAGCGCCGAACACCGGTTTGCCGAGCGCGTTACGCACACGAAGCGAGATCGGTCCTAACGCTGCTCCTGACGCGCCGACCTGGGAACCGCCGGAGACGAGGACGATCTCACGCGGGCCGATTGAATTGGATAGGGCGATCGGCACGACGCTCGGTGTCTGCGACAGCGAAACCGTCCAGATCCCGACATCTACGAGCGCCATCACGAGACCAACCGCGGCCTTTGTCGCCGCGAGGACGCACGCCGGCACCGCGGTCGGGTTGCCAGCCACGAGCGTCGCGCAGTAGCCATTCAGTACGAATCCACCGAGGTCGACGGCCGTATTGATCGATGCGCGCGCGATCGCGGTCGGGTCGTTCGTAGGAATCGCCTGCTCCAGCTTGACGGTCGATACGACGACGGTCGCCTCGTCGACGAGGAGTTTCGCCGCATCGCCTGATAGGTTGGCGCCGACCGCCTTCAGCGCTCCTCCGACGCCATAGTCCCACAGTCCCCACAGAAACAGGGGACCGGCGCGCACACCGACGCCGGCAGGAGGAGGTGTCGAGGGGGACTGGAACCCGCCACCGACGAAGAAGTACTCCATGGTCGGGGCCGCGCTGGTGAACGGCGTGGCACTGCGCACCGTGTTTGGTGAGAACGAACTCAAGGTCAGAATGCTGCCGAAGGAAAGGGGTACGGCTCCTTTGACTGCCTGCGCCAGTAGCGTCGGCGCGTGTGCGCCGGCGGCGTACACCTCCCGACTGAAGATGTCGACACGCGAGAAGTTCGCCGTGACGAGATCGAAGTGGCTCGCAAGATCCTCATCGACTGCGCGGACCGTGAACCCCCGGGCGCTGGATTGACCGACGACGACGGGGCCCGTCGCATTGGCCGACCCGGGACCGGCGTTCCGGATCGCGCTCAACGCCGCGGACGCGCACGACCGTCGAATCGCGAGCACTGAAGGCTCCGCGGCCACGGCAGCAAGGGGCTCCGACGCGAGCAACGTCCTCACCGCCTGCGTCAGACCACCGATGCACGGCAGCGCGCGTAGTTGCTGAACCGTCCCGAGAGACAGCGCAGAATCCGGTGAGAGGATGCCGGGCGTCAGCAGGATCAGCGAGAGCGCCGTCGATGCCGCGTCGAGGACAGACGCGCCGACGGTTCCATCGTTGGCGAGGCCAAGTCCTCGTAGCTGGCCGGCCGAGTCTGACGCCATGAGCAACTGCGGAGCGCCCTTCCCCACGACCGAAAGGGACGAACCGTTGGCGCCCACGGTGGAAGTGCCGAGCAGCGATATCACATTCGTCGCATTCGGCAGATCGGTGCGATTGACCTGCACAGGAAGGGCCTGTGTCTGCGCCGTAGGCGCCGGTAGAACACCGACGCTGACGCCTCCCGCTTTGCCCTCACTCGTCGCAGTGACGGTCGCGACGCCCACCGCGATTGCGGTCGCCGTTCCAGTCGCGTCGACCCTCGCCTTCGTGGTGTCAGATGAACTCCACGTGACGAAGCGGCCGACGAGCACGTTTCCATTCGCGTCTTTGGGGGTCGCGGTAAACTGCTGCGTGCCGCCGACGAACAGGT
>CAIRBD010000445.1 GCA_903876745.1 uncultured Gemmatimonadota bacterium | reverse complement strand
GCGCTGCGCCCGCGCCACGTGATGTGCTCGCACACCATCGCCGCGTGCTCGCGCCCGTAGCGCTCGTACACGTACTGCAGCACGCGCTCGCGGTCGCGGTGCGCGAAGTCGATGTCGATGTCTGGCGCCTCCGTGCGCTCCTCGCTCAAGAACCGTTCGAACAACAACTCCAGTTTGATCGGGTCCACCGCCGTGATGCCGAGTGCGTAGCACACCGCACTGTTCGCCGCCGAGCCGCGCCCCTGGCAGAGGATCCCCTCGCGGCGCGCGAAGCGCACGATGTCCCACACGATCAGGAAGTAGCCCGCGAGGCCGAGCTTGCCGATGAGCGTGAGCTCGTGCTCGAGCTGCTTGTCGTGCCGCGCCGTGCGGCGCCATCCCCAGCGTTCGTCGGCGCCCTGCTGCACGAGCTGCGCGAGGTACGCATCGTCGGTGATGCCGGGCGGCAGCGGGAAGAGCGGCAGCGAGGGTTTCACATCGCCGAGCCGGAACGCGCACCGCTCGGCGATGGCGAGCGTAGCAGCGAGTCCCTGTTCGTGTCCCTGCCAGCGGCGCGCCATCTGCGCGAACCCTTTCAGATACCACTCGCCGTTGGGGCGCAGGCGCGTGCCCATCTCGTCGAGCGTGGCGCCGTGGCGCAGCGCCACGAGCACGTCGTGCGCGAGCCGTCCCGTGGGCGCGGCGTAGTGCGCGTCGTTGGTCACCACCCACGGCACGTCGAGCGCGCGGGCGAGGGCGATGAGTTCGCGCGTGAGGGCGCGTTCCTCGGGGAGCGCGTGGTCCCAGCACTCGATGGCGACGCGCCGCTCGAAGATGTCGAGCAGCGTGGCGGCAGCGTCGCACGCCGCGTCGGCGTGGCCGCGTGCGAGGAGCCGCGGCACCCACCCGCGCGGGCAGCCGGTGAGCGCGAACAATCCGCCCGCGTGCCGTGCGAGCGTGTCGAGGTCCACGCGCGGGCGGCCGCGCGGATGGTCGAGCCGCGCGCGCGTGACGAGCGTGCAAAGGTTGCCGTAGCCCTCGCGGGTCTCGGCGAGGAGGACGAGATGGGTGAGCAGCGTCCCTTCCCGCGCGACTTCCAGCGTCAGCTCCACACCGATGATGCCCGCAAACCCCGCCGTCTTCGCCGCCGTCGCGAAGCGCACGGCGCCACCCAGGTCATCGTGATCGGTGAGCGCGAGTGCGCCGAGCCCGAGCTCCACGGCACGCGCCACGAGCTGCTCCGGGTGCGCGGCCCCGTCGAGCATCGAGAACGTGGAGTGGCAATGCAACTCGGCGTACGACATCGGGGGCGCTCGATGGATGTGACGGTGCATCGCGCGAGGTGCCGCGCGGTGATGTGTGATGGGGCGCCCGGACGCCGTGTTTTATATACCGAATAAACACCGAAGCTACAAGGGTGCCGACGGCCGGAACGGATCCCCACACGCACGCGAATCGACATGCACCGAAACCCTGCACCGGCCGATACTTCCTTCAGGCGAACCCCCGAACCACCCAGTCACAGCGTCCCTGTGTAGGCCCTCTGACATGCCCGCACCCATCGACCCCTCGAGATTCCCGCTGCGCGAAGGAGGCACGGTCCCCCGGGACCTCGTTCTCCCGCACGCCGCGACCCTCGACCGGCGATACCTCGGAACGCTCGACACGCTCGTTCAACGCGGCGGCATCTCCGTGTTCGAACTGCTGATGCTCCAGCCGCCGCCGCCGGGGGCCACGCCGGCTGCGCACGCCAGAGACATCTGCGGGCTCACCGTGGTGCAGGCGATGGCGCGCATCTCGGGCATCGTCGCCGCTTGGCAGGCCAAGTTCGACGCCGACGCCGAGGCCGCGATGCTCGCGATGTTCGAGGAAGGGAACGTGGCCGAGGAGAACGCGCAGCCGACGGTGTGAGCGCGCCGCGCGTCGGGGGTATTAGAATGCGAGAGGCAATTCCCGAAGCCCCGCTCTTGGAGATCCCGTCCATGAAGAAGTTCCTCCTCTCCCTCGCCTTCCTGGCCTTCGCCGCCGTTCCGTCGGCCCGCGCGCAGTCCGCCGCCGGTACCTGGGACGCTACGATGAACACGCCGGGCGGCGTGCGCGCCTTCCAGGTCATCATACAGGTGAAGGGCGACTCCCTCTCCGGCACCGTCAAGCGCTCGGCCGGCGACGTGCCGCTCGCCGGCACCGTGAAGGGGCAGGACGTCACCTTCTGGTACACGATCGACTACGGTGGTAACGCGCTCACCCTCACCGTCTCGGCCAAACTGCAGGGCGACGAGATGAAAGGCACCATCGACATGGGCGGGAACGCCAGCGACAGCTTCGCCGCCAAGCGCGCCGCCGCGAAACCCTGACGCACGCGCCCGCCGCGGCGGGCAACAGACCACCTGACGGCGAGCGGGAGCATCCGCTCGCCGTTCGTGCGCCTGTCATCCTCCCGACAGGTGGTTCGCCGTACACTTCACGGCTGACTTGGTACGGAACGCCCTACGCCGTCTTCAACGCTCTCGAGGATCGCATGACCCGTCGCGCTGTGTTCGCTCCGCTCTTCGCCATCGCCGCGCTGCTCCCCGCGGCTGGCCGCGCCCAGACCTTCACCACCGCCAAATGGAACATCGGCGGCGAAGGCGGCACCGACTACATCACGGCCGAGCAGGGCACGGGCCGCGTGTTCGTCTCGCGCGGCACGCACATCATGGTCGTCGACGGCCCCACGGGCAAAGTGCTCGGCGACATCCCCGACACGCCGCGCACGCACGGCGTGGGACTCGCTCCCAAGGCGAACCACGGCTTCACGACGAACGCCGGCGATTCGACCGTGACGATGTTCGACCTCAAGACGCTCGCGTTCATCAAGAAGATCAAGATCGAGGTCGGCGGGCTCGACGGCATCACCTACGACGAGTCCGATGACGTCATCCTGCTCACGAATCACAGCAAGATCGGCACGCTGACGGCGATCAACCCGAAGACGGGCGACATCGTCGCGACGGTGGAGCTCGAGGACAACGGCCCCGAAGGCGCCGTCGCCGACGGCAAAGGCCGCATCTTCGTCAACAACGAGAACAAGAACACCATCCAGGTGGTGGACGTGAAGACGTGGAAGGCCGTCGCGTCGTGGCCCACCGCGCCGTGCGTGCACCCCACCGGCATCGCGTACGACGCCAAGAGCAATCGCATCTTCACCGGCTGCGGCACGAACTCGATCGTCGTCGACGCGAAGAGCGGCGCCGTGGTCGCCACCATCGCCGTGGGCGAGGGCGTGGACGCGCTCGGCTACGACGCGAGCGAGAAGCTGATCTACATCCCTTCCGGCCGCGGCGGGAACGTGGTCGTCGCGCACATGGATGCGCCGGACAAGTACACGGTGGTCGCCACGGTGCCGACGTTCGCGGGTGCGAAGACCATCGCCGTGGACGCGGTGAACCACATGGCGTACCTGTTCCAGCCCGAGTTCGGTCCGCCGCCGCCGCCCGCGCCGGGCACGCCGGCCCCGGCGCCCGGTGGCCGCGGCGGACCGCGCGGACCGATCGTGGCGGCGTGGTTCATCGCCATCAAGCACTAGGCGCCGCGCCGCTCGCGGCGAATCGCTGACGGTCGAAACACGACGGTGATGGGCGCGCAGCGATGCGCGCCCATCGTGCCTCGTGGCCACTTGCTTTTCATCCGCCGAGCCGAGCACCATATGGGCATGCCGAGAATCGGAGCCGAAGTCTGGACCGCCGAGCTGGTGCGCGCGTTCCCGAACGACGGGAATCGCTACGAGGTCATCGACGGCGAGTTGCTCGTGACGCCGTCGCCGTCGTGGACGCATCAGGGCGTCGTGGGCGCGCTCTACCGCCGATTGTTCGCGTGGACGTCGGTGCACGGCGTTGGGGATACCATGTTCTCGCCCGCCGACCTCGAACTCGAGTCCGACGGTCTCGTGCAGCCCGACGTGTTCGTCGTGCCGCCGAATGACGACGGCACCCGCCCCCGCGAGTGGCGAGATGTCACCCGCCTCGCCCTCGCCATCGAGGTGCTCTCGCCCTCCACGGCGCGCGATGACCGCACCCGCAAACGCAAACTGTTCGCCCGCGTCGGTGTGCCCGAGTACTGGGTCGTGAACCCCGCTGACCGCGTGATCGAACGCTACCGTCCGGGCGACGACCTGCCGGAGCTGTGCAATCGCACGCTCTCGTGGCACCCCGCCGGCGCAAGCGAGCCGCTCGTCCTCGACGTCCCCGCCCTG
>CAIRBD010000444.1 GCA_903876745.1 uncultured Gemmatimonadota bacterium | reverse complement strand
GGCCGTCGAAGCCCTTCGCCGACACGCCGCGGAAGTCGCGGACACGCGGCAGGGCCACCGAGATCAGGCGGTCCAGGAACTCATACATGCGCTCGCCTCGCAGCGTGACCATCGCGCCGATCGGCAGGTTCTTGCGCAGCTTGAACTGCGCGATCGACTTGGTCGAGCGCGTGATCTTCGCCTTCTGGCCCGTGATCTTGCCGAGTTCCTCGGCGCCCGTGTCGACGATCTTCGCGTTCTGCGTGCCTTCGCCGAGCCCCATGTTGATCACGACTTTCGTGACCTTCGGGACGGCCATGATGTTCGTGTACCCGAACTCCTTGCGGAGCCCCGGCACGACTTCGTTCGTGTAGTGCGCTTTCAGCCGGTTCATTTGTCCACCACCGCGCCGCTCTTGCGGCTGATACGCAGCTTCGTGCCGTCGTCATGCACGCGATAGCCCACGCGCGTCGGCTGCGACGAATCCGGATCCACGAGCATCACGTTCGACACGTGAATGCCCGCTTCGCGTTCCACGATGCCGCCCTTGACGTTCTTCTGCGGATTCGGCTTCGTGTGCCGCTTGATAAACCCAACGCCTTCAACGATGACGCGACTTTTGTTCGGGTCGACGCGCAGCACGCGGCCGCGCTTGCCCCGATCGCGTCCGCCGATGACGAGCACCTGATCGTTCTTTCGAATCTTCATGACCTTACAGAACCTCCGGCGCGAGCGAGATGATCTTCATGAACTTGCGCTCACGCAGCTCCCGGGCCACCGGCCCGAATACGCGCGTCCCCACGGGCTCGCCTTCGGCGTTGATCAGCACGGCCGCGTTCCGGTCGAACCGGATGTAGCTGCCGTCCTTGCGGCGCAGCTCCTTGCGCGTGCGCACGATCACGGCCTTGACGACCGAACCCTTCTTCACCGCCGACTCCGGGGTGGCTTCCTTGACCGACGCCGTGACGATGTCGCCAATGCTGGCGACCCGTCCGGTGGATCCGCCGACCGGGTTGATCACCGCAATCTTGCGGGCCCCCGAGTTATCGGCGACGTCGAGAATCGATCGCATCTGTACTGCCATGTCAGCCTCCTAGACGGTCTTCGCTTTGATGACAATGCGTGTCACCACCCAGCGCTTGCGGCGGCTGAGGGGGCGCGAGGGCACCATGGCCACCGTGTCGCCCACCTTGGCTTCGTTGTTCTCGTCATGCGCCATGAAGCGCGACGTGAACTTCTGCTGCTTCCCGTACAGCTCCTCGCGGACCTTGCGCTCGGTCGTGACGACCACGCTCTTGTCCATCTTGGTGCTGACGACCTTGGCCAGAACTTCCGTTTTTGCCATACCTAGTCCTTCACGCCTTTCTCACGCAGCACGGTCTTGACGCGCGCGCGTTCACGACGCAACGGCACCACTTTGCCGGCCGATTCGGTCTGGCCCATCGACAGCTGCAGCCGCACGCGGAAGATCTGATCGTCCAGATCCTTCGACTTGGCGCGCAAATCATCGGCCGTCAATCCGCGGAGCTCCGTCAACTGCTCGGCGACCTTCATGACACCCTCTCTTCCGCGAATCGCATCACGAAGCGCGTCTTCATCGGCAGCTTCGAGGACGCGAGACGAAACGCTTCACGCGCTTCCGTTTCCGACACGCCTTCCATCTCGAACAGGATGCGGCCCGGCTTGATGACCGCCACCCAGCCCTCGGGCGCGCCCTTGCCCTTACCCATTCGCGTTTCCGCCGGCTTCTTCGTGATCGGCTTGTCCGGGAAGACCCGGATCCAGATCTTGCCGCCGCGCTTGATGTTGCGCGAAATCGCCACGCGGGCCGCTTCGATCTGCCGGTCCGTCAGCCACTTCGGCTCCATCGTCGCCAGGCCGAAATCGCCGAACGCCACCGTGTTGCCGCGCCACGCCAACCCGCGCATGCGTCCGCGCTGCTGTTTGCGGTACTTGACCTTCTTTGGCATCAACATGACTGATACCCCTTAGCCGCGCGCCGCGCGACGCGGCTGCCGG
>CAIRBD010000443.1 GCA_903876745.1 uncultured Gemmatimonadota bacterium | reverse complement strand
GTCGATAAAGTCTTCGAGCTCGGCCATCGCAAATGGCGCGGCATCGGCGAGATCCCGATGAGCGGGCTGAAGCTCCGCGACGAGTTCTCTGCCTACGACGCCGAGCGCAAGTTCGGGGTGCACGAGCTCACGGTGGACGAGCCCGCCGAGTGCCGTGCGGGCGACGTACTCACCGGCCGCCTCAAGCCGTTCAAGTGCGAAGCGTTCGGCACGCGTTGCACGCCCGAACATCCGCTGGGCGCACTGATGGTGTCCACCGAGGGCGCCTGCTCGGCGTACTACTACATCGGCAAGTACCGCGCGCCGGACGCATCTGCGCCCGCCGGAGCCGCCTCGTGACGAGTCTCGCCAACGGCCCGGTCTGTCCGGCGCCCATCTCCACCACGGATCGTGTGCAGCTCGGGCACGGGTCGGGCGGCAAGATGAGCGCGGCGATCGTCGCTGAGCGGTTCTGGCCCAAGCTGCAGAACAGCGCGCTCGGGCAGTTCGCCGATGCGAGTCTCGTGCAGGTGGGGGGCGTCGAACTCGCCGTGAGCACCGACAGCTTCGTGGTGCAGCCGTTGGAGTTCCCCGGCGGGAACATCGGTTCGCTCGCCGTGCACGGCACGTTGAACGATCTCGCGATGATGGGCGCTCGCCCCGTGTGCCTGACGGCCGGGTTCGTGCTCGAGGAAGGGTTGTCGTTCGAAGTACTCGACCGCGTGATCGACGCGATGGCGGCGGCCTGCCGCGAGGCCGGCGTGCCGGTGGTGGCGGGGGACACGAAGGTGGTGGAGCGCGGCAAGGCCGACGGGTTGTACATCAACACGACGGGTGTGGGTGTGTTCGAGGGCGCGCTGCGCCCTGCACCCGGGCGCGCCAAGCCGGGTGACGCCATCATCGTGAGCGGCGAGCTCGCGCGCCACGGCATGGCGGTGATGGCGCAGCGTGAAGGGCTCGGGTTTGAGAGCGCCATCACCAGCGACAGCGCCTGCCTCGTGCCGCTCGTCGAACTGTTGCGCGAACTCGGTGCCGACGTGCACGTGATGCGCGATCCCACGCGCGGCGGCGTGGCGAGCGCGCTCAACGAGATCGCGCAGGCGTCGGGCGTGGGGGTGGAGATCGAGGAGTCGGCGCTGCCCGTACCGCACGACGTGCGCGCCGCGTGCGAGATGCTCGGGCTCGATCCGTTGTACGTGGCCAACGAAGGCGTGCTCGTGGCGTTCGTCGCCGCGTCGGTGCGCGACCGTGCGTTGACGCTGCTGCGTTCGCACGCGCTCGGCACGCACGCCACGCAGATCGGCCACGTGGTAGCCGACCATCCGCGCATGGTGGCGCTGCGGACGGGGCTGGGTGGCCTGCGCGTGGTGGACATGCTACCGGGCGATCAACTGCCGCGCATCTGCTAATAACCGAACAACTGGTTATAAGTGTAGTCGTAAACACTACAAAGATGGTCGGTAAATCGGACAGCGTTCCCGCATTTACGGCCCTACGTTCGTGGCACGCAGCGCGGGAGCGCTATCAAAAAACTGATTCACCCCCGGCACGAGGTGCGACACCGTCGCACTCCACGAGCTCCCTGCTACGCACGTCAGTCACGCAACGTCCGGCACAGGAGAACGACGGCATGTTGACACCTAGTGCGTATCCGTGGGTCGAGGGTGAGAGCCTCGGCCAGCACCTCGACGAACGAGGGATCCCCCGCCGCGACTTTCTGGAGTACTGCGGCTCGCTGGCCGTGATGTTGGGCATCGGCAGCGCCGCGGCACCGAAGGTGGCGAGCGCGCTCGAGAGCCAAAAGCGCCCCAGCGTGGTCTGGCTGCAGCTGCAGGAATGCACGGGATGTGTGGAGTCCGTCCTGCGCACCGAGAGCCCGACCATCGGCGACCTGCTCCTCGACGTGATCTCGCTCGACTATAACCACACCCTGATGGCGGGCGCTGGCAAAGCGGTCGAGAAGGCGAAGGCCGACGCGATGGCCGCCAACAAGGGCAAGTACCTCCTCGTCGTGAGCGGCTCCATCCCGACGAAGGACAACGACATCTATACGATGATTGGCGGCAAAACGGCCCGTCAGCAGCTCGAAGAAGCCGCTGAGGGCTGTGCCGCCATCATCGCGCTCGGCGCCTGCGCGCATTGGGGTGGCGTGCAGGGTGCGCGCCCGAACCCGACCGGCGCGGTGGGCGTGCGCGACATCATCAAGAACAAGCCGATCCTCGTCTGCGCGGGCTGCCCGCCGACGGGCGACACGGTGACGGCCACGGTGGTGCACTTCCTCACCTTCGGCGCGCTGCCGGAGATGGATCGCGAAGGGCGTCCGCTGTTCGCCTACGGCGAGCGCATCCACGACCAGTGCTCGCGCCGCGCGCACTTCGACGCCGGCCAGTTCGTCGACACGTTCGACGACAAGGGTGCCCGTGAGGGGTGGTGCCTGTATCAGGTCGGCTGCAAAGGCCCGGCGACGTTCTCGCCCTGCCCGATCTTCAAGTGGAACACGCGCACGAGCTGGCCGATCGAGGCCGGGCACCCGTGCATCGGATGCACCGAGCCGTACTTCTGGGACACGATGACGCCGTTCTACGGCCGTCTCCCCGACGTGGCGGGTTTCGGCATCGAGAAGCGGGTCGACACCATCGGCTTGTCACTGGCCCTTGGCGCCGCCGCCGGCGTTGCCGCGCATGCGACGATGACCGTGCTGCACCAGATCAAGCGCCGCAAGGCCACCGAGCAGGTTCCCGAAGCCACCGAAGACGAGGGCGTGAACAATGGCTAAAACGAAACTCGTCGTCGATCCCATCACCCGGATCGAAGGGCACCTCCGCATCGAGGCGCAATCCGAGAACGGCAAGATCTCGCAGGCGTGGGCGAGTGCCACGCAGTTCCGCGGCATCGAGCTCGTGCTGCAGGGGCGCGACCCGCGCGATGCCTGGGCGTTCACGCAGCGCATCTGCGGCGTGTGCACCACCGTGCACGCCATCGCCTCGTGCCGTGCCGTGGAAGACGCGCTCGGCATCAAGATCCCGCACAACGCGAACACCATCCGCAACCTGGTCCACGGGATGCAGTACATCCAGGACCACGTCATCCACTTCTACCACCTCCACGCGCTCGACTGGGTGGACGTCGTGAGCGCGCTGTCGGCGGATCCGTCGAAGGCGGCGGCCATCGGCAAGAGCATCTCGCCGTGGCCGAACAACGACGAAGCGCACCTGCGCGCCGTACAGCAGCGGGTGAAGAAGTTCGTGGGCTCCGGGCAGCTTGGCATCTTCGCCGGCGGCTACTGGGGACATCCGGCCTACAAGCTCCCGCCCGAGGTGAACCTCCTCGCCGTGAGCCACTATCTCGAAGCGCTCGACTGGCAGCGCGACGTGATCCGCCTGCACGCGATCTTCGGCGGCAAGAACCCGCATCCGAACTTCCTCGTGGGCGGCATGGCGTCGGCCATCAATCTGAGCCAGGCCACGACGTTCAACGCCGAGCGGATCGCCGACATCAACGGCATGATCAAGCGCGCCAAGGATTTCGTCGAGCAAGTGTACTGGCCCGATCTCGTCGCGATCGCCGGGTTCTACAAGGACTGGGGCTCCATCGGCGGCGGCGTGCCGAACCACATGGCGTGCGGCGAGTTCCCCGAGACCGACATCAACGACACCAAGGGATTGTATTTCCCGCGCGGCATCATCATGAACAAGGATCTGTCGCACGTCGTGGAATACGACCAGAAGAAGGTCAAGGAGTACATCCACAGCTCGTGGTACGACTACTCGAAGGGTGCTGAGGAAGGGCTCCATCCGTACGAAGGGGAGACGAAGCCCAACTACACGGGTCCCAAGGCGCCGTGGACGGGCTATCTGCAGGACGAAAAGAAGTACTCGTGGATGAAGTCGCCGCGGTACGAGGGGAAGGCGATGCAGGTGGGCCCGTTGAGCCGCATGCTCGTCGCCTACGCGAGCGGCCACAAGGACGCCAAGGAACTGATCACCGAGGCGCTGAAGAAGCTCAACGTGGGCCCCGAAGTGCTGTTCTCCACGCTCGGCCGCACGGCCGCGCGCGGTGTGGAGACCGTGCTCCTCGCCCACAAGATGGAAGGGTGGATGGCCGATCTCACGACCCACATCAAGAACGGCGACACGGCCACGTTCACGAAGGACAAGTGGGAGCCGTCGAGCTGGCCCAAGAAGGCCGAAGGCTACGGCTACCTCGACGCGCCGCGCGGCGCGCTCGGGCACTGGGTGCAGATCGAGGACGAGAAGATCAAGAATTACCAGTGCGTCGTGCCGAGCACGTGGAACGCGTCGCCGCGTGACGCGCAGGGGCAGCCGGGCGCGTACGAAGCATCGCTCGCCGACAACCATCCGCTCGTCGATCCCGAGCGTCCGCTCGAGATCCTGCGCACCATCCATTCGTTCGACCCGTGTCTCGCGTGCGGCGTGCACGTGCTCGACGCCGAGGGCAACGAGATCTCGTCGGTGGAGGTGAACACATGAGCGTCACCAGCGACCGCAGCGCCCGGCCCCCGCCGGGCGCCGGGTTCCTCTCCCACTTCGGGAAACCGGAGCCGCGGGAGCGAGGCGACTTCACGTGGGTGTACCTCTGGGGTGCGCCGCTGCGCATCATGCACTGGATCGCGGCGCTCTGCATCGTCGCGCTGGTGATCACCGGGCTCTACATCGGCCGCCCGTACTTCGCGACCGGTGGTGAGGCGAGTGCGCACTTCCTGATGGGCAAGTTCCGCTTCGTGCACTTCGTCGCGGCCGCGGTGATCGTGATGACGGGCATCGTGCGCGCGTACTGGCTGATCGCCGGCAACGCGTTCGAGCGGTTCCC
>CAIRBD010000442.1 GCA_903876745.1 uncultured Gemmatimonadota bacterium | reverse complement strand
TCGGGCAATCGGCTTCCGGATCGTGCGCCACCGGGACCACCGTCTCCAGATAGTCGCTCTGCCGGTGCGGCCGCATCGTCTGAGTCTTGACGTCGTAGACTCCGTTGAGCAGCGGTACTTCAGTGAGGGCCAATTGCCGCCAGGGCACACGAGGAAGCATCGCCCGCGTGATGATGAAGTCGGCAATCTCGCCCCGCCGGCGTTGGTTCGTGTGGTGCTCGGAGTCGAAGAGCATCCCATACCGTTTGAGGCGGTCCTTCGCAGCCTTCTCCCAATACCTGCTGTTGTATTCGTACAAAAAGCCCGACTCGTCCGAGATGAACGCGTGCTTCTCCAGGATCTCCTTGGCGAGCTCGTTGGGTTCCTTCTTCGGCCCGATGTACTCCTGGCGTTTCGCCATGTCGGCGGCCTCTTCAGCCCGCCGTGCGATCTCCTGGAGCTCCTCCAGTGTGCCGCCAGCCGCGGCCCAATCGACGATGTCCGACTTCGGCTCGCCCGGCACGCGCACGACGACGACGTTAGCCACTGGAGACAGCTTGTCGAACGCCTTCTGCGCGAACGACTGGCCGGGCTCATCATTGTCGGGGATGATGTAGACGGTCTTGCCTGTAAGCTGCTTAGAGAACGTCGGCAGCCATTTCGTGCGAGCCCCGCCGGCGATCGTCGTGCCCACCAGGCCGAGCTTCTCGATCGCGGCGACGCACTTCTCACCCTCGACAAACCAAACGGATTCCGCCGCGATGACTTTGTCCAGGTGGTAGACGACCTGGCGCGGATGCTTCTTCCAGTGCTGGGCGCCTGAGTCGTCCCGGTACATCTGCTGGAAGTCTTTCTTGCGGACTCCCTCTTCTAGCCACTCGAATCTCACGATCTCGTAGAGCTTGGCGCCCTTCTCATCGCAGTACGGATAGTAGGCGACGGGGCGGCGCTTGTCTGTGAGGGTGGATTCGGGAACACTCACCCGAGGCGGGGCATCTGGATCCGGACGCCGGTTGAAGTCGACGGCATCGAGCCCGGCCGCCTCGATAATCATCTGCTTGGCGGTCTTAAAGTCTACGCCGGCCCGCTCCTGAACGAACGAGTAGATGTCGCCGCCCTTGCCGCACCCGAAGCAATTCCAGGCTTGCTTGTCTTCGTTGACGAAGAACGAGGCGTCGGAGTCTTTGTGGAACGGGCAGACGCCCTTCCACTCTTTGCCGTTGTGCTTCAGTTCGACGTGGGGCCGGACGACGTCCAGGATCGACACCCGCGATTTAAGATCATCACCGCCCACGCCGCCTCCAAACAGGCAAATACGAGTCTTGATATAGAGCGGTCGCCCCAACGGCCGCCAGGAATACGATCAGGCCGCAGACGGCCATACGTAGGAGGTCAAGCACGGCTCACCACCTGGCGCTCATCCCACTCCCACAATCCCAACTGTCCCTTCGCCGGCACTGGCGCCACCAGCGGCCGCGGATTCGCATATATGTGACCATAGGCCCCCTGAAACCAGGGGGAGCCCGAAGTCGTCACGCATCCGACCTGATCGACGATCCCGATCACGGCACCGCGCGCCAGTGCGATCGAGCCATAGGGAGGAATGCGTCGGGCG
>CAIRBD010000441.1 GCA_903876745.1 uncultured Gemmatimonadota bacterium | reverse complement strand
GATCATCGAGGCGGGCGGCCACAACTTGCCGCAGCGCGCGCCGTTCGAGTGGCTGCAGCGCACGCGCGGCACGCAGCTGCCGCGCACGCTTCCGGCATGGGCCGGCACGGCGGCGGGTTATGTCGAGCTCGGCCGCGCGCATCTCACTGGCCGGATGCCGCTGCTCACGCCGGCGACCGTCGAGATCTTTCGGCACGACTGGGCGCTCGGCGGCCGCCCGAGCGGCACATTCGAAGACCAAATGGCCCATCTGGCATCGGAAATCACGAGATAGTCGCCAGATTCCTGTTTTGCGCACTAACCACCCCGCCCCACCCGCCGTCGAATGACACAGATGCAGGACGACGCCGCCGCCGTCGCGCTCGCGCGAGACGGCAACGAGGAAGGCTTTCGGATCCTTGTCGAGCGGCACAGCCGCCACGTCTTCCGTTTGGCCTGTCGCATGACCGGCCGGCCGGAGGACGCCGAGGATGTCGTCCAGGAGACGTTTATCCGCGCGTTCCGGCAATTGGGCCGGTTCGAGGCGCGGGCGAACTTCTCCACCTGGCTCTACCGGATTGCGTACAACTGCGCGATCGATTTCATCCGGGCCCGGCCGCATCGAGAGAGCGCTGAAGAGCGCGAGACGCTGGAAGCCATGAGCGACGTCGTTTCGACACCGGACGCACACGACATGGCCTACGCGGGCGAGATTGGCGAGCGGGTGCAGACCGCGCTCGAGCAACTCAGCCCGAAAGAGCGGGCGGCGTTTCTGATGCGCCACTACCACGGGCATTCGATCGACGAGATCGGCGCCTCGCTCGGCATGAAGACGAACGCGACCAAGCACAGCATTTTTCGCGCGGTCAAGAAGATGCGCGTCGCCTTGGAAGAACTGCTATGACACCACACGTCACCGACGACGAACTGATCCTCCACTTCTACGGCGAGCTCGACAACTCGCGAGTTCGTGGCGACGCCAGAGGCGCAGCGGAAATAGTGGGGCACCTCGGTGAATGCGGCGAGTGCCTGACGAACTGGACCGCGCTGCAGCGAACGATGCAGATGGTCGACAGCGCCGAGGTCACCGAGGCGCCCGAGGGATTCGAGCGTGTGATGTGGGCGCGTGTGCAGCCGCAGTTGCCGCAGCGCGCGCCGCGACTCGCGTGGTGGTCGCCGCGTCTCTGGGCGCCGATTGCAGGGCTCGCGGCCGTGATTGCGATCGCGTTTGTCGGGGGCCGTTTGTGGCCGCGCGCCGGCCAGCCAGTGATTCCGGCCGCCGGCACCGATGCGGCCGATGCGCGAACCACGCGCGAGCGCGTGCTGCTATCGGCGCTCGGCGAGCATTTCGAACAGACCGAGAACCTGCTCGTGGAAATCAAGAACACGCCGGATGCCGCGAAGGTCGATCTGAGTTTCGAGCAGCAGACGGCGCGCGATCTGGTGGCGGCCGGTCGCCTTTATCGTGAGACCGCGCAACAGAATGGCGACATGCAGTTGTCGTCCGTGTTGGAAGACCTT
>CAIRBD010000440.1 GCA_903876745.1 uncultured Gemmatimonadota bacterium | reverse complement strand
TCACCGGGCATCTGAAGGAGGCGGTGGAGGCGCACACGCGCTCCACGTACGCCGACATGCCGGCCTCGTTCATCGAACAGAAGGTGCAGGACGGCACGGCGGGCGCGGTGGCGCTCGCCAAGGACCGCGTGGACGCGCCCGTGCTGATCATCTTCGTGGACACGATCTTCGACACCGACCTCTCGGTGATCACGACGTGCGAGGACGACGGCATCATCTGGACGAAGGAGGTGGAGGACTACCAGCGCTTCGGCGTGGTGGTGACCAACGCCGACGGCCACATGACGCGCATCGTCGAGAAGCCGAGCGAGCCGATCAGCAAACGAGCGAACATCGGGTTGTACTACGTGCGCAACTGGAAGCTCCTCTACGAGGGGATCGCGCACGTGCTGCGGCAGCCGACGAACAAGGGGGAGTACTATCTCACCGACGCCTTCCAGTACATGATCGACCACGGCGCGAAGCTGCGCGTGATCGACGTGGCGGGATGGTATGACGCGGGCAAGCTCGACACGCTGCTCGACACCAACCGCGTGATGCTCGGGCGCGGCCGCGCGCTGCGTCCGGCGGAGACGGAGGGCGTCCGCATCACCGATCCGGTGCGCGTGGAAGAGGGGGTGGTGCTCGAGCGCTGCTCGATCGGGCCGAACGTGACGATCGGCGCGGGCTCGGTGATCCGCGACAGCACGCTGCGCGGCGTGATCGTCGGGGAGAAGAGCACGGTGGACCGGTGCACACTGACGAACTCGATGATCGGCGACCACGCGGTGCTCGAGGGCTATCGCGGCGAAGTGACGATCGGCGACCACAGCGAACTGCGGAGCGCGTGAGATGAGCGAGCTGTCGAGGCGGGACTTGCTGAAGGGGGCGGCGCTGGCGGGCGCGGCGTTCGCGGCGTCGGGATCGTTCACGCCGGCGATCGCCGAGGGGGTGGACGCGGTGCATCACCCCGACGCGGCGCCGCCGGCGGCGCGCGGCCGGCAGAGCATGCACCGCGTGGCGTTCGAGCGGCACGACACGGTGCGCATCGGGATCGTCGGGACGGGGCTGCGCGGCCGTTCGGTGCTGCACGAACTGCTCGCCATCGAGGGGGTGAAGATCGTCGCGCTCGCCGACGTCGTGCCCGACAAGGTGCTGAAGGCGGCGAAGATGGTCACGGACGCGGGGCAGAAGGAGCCGGCGATCTATGACGGCGATCACGGCTTCGAGAAACTCGTGACGCGCGACGACGTGGACTTCGTGTACACGGCCACGCCGTGGGAGTGGCACGTGCCGGTGATGCTCGCCGCGCTCGCGCACGGCAAGCACTGCGGCAGCGAGTGCCCCATCGGCTCCACGCTCAAGGATCTCTGGGCCCTCGTGGACGCGAGCGAGCGGTCGCGCCGGCACTGCCTGCACCTGGAGAACTGCAACTACGGCTACACCGAGATGCTCGTGAACCGGATGGTGCACGAGGGGGTGTTCGGCGAGGTGCTGCACGCCGAGGCGGCGTACCTGCACGACCTGCGCGACATCCTGTTCGAGGACCGCGACGAGGGGCTCTGGCGGCGGGCGTGGCACACGCGCGCGAACGCGAACCTCTACCCGACGCACGGGCTGGGGCCGGTGAGCTGGTATCTCGACGTGCACAACGGCGACCGGTTCGACTACATGGTGAGCATGAGCTCCCCGGAGCGCGGGCTCTCGCTGCAACGCGCGGAGCATGTGGCCGACAAGGCGAACGCGAAGTGGAAGGAGACGTACGTCACGGGCGACCTCAACACGAGCATCCTGAAGACGGTGCACGGGAAGACGGTGATGCTCCAGCACGACGTGTCGAGCCCGCGCCCGTACACGCGGCACAACCGCGTGCAGGGGACGAAGGGCGCGTTCGAGGACTATCCGCCGCGTGTCTACATCGAGGGGATGAAGGGCGGCGAGCGGTGGAACGCGATCGACGAGTTCAAGGCGAAGTTCGAGCATCCGCTGTGGACCAAGCTCGGCGAGCGCGCCCGCAGCGGCGGGCACGGCGGCATGGATTTCGTGATGGCGTACCGGTTGATCGAGTGCCTGCGCGAGGGGATCGCGCCGGACTATGACGTGTACGACGCGGCCGCGTGGAGCGCGCCGTTCCCCCTATCGGAGATGAGCGTGGCGAAAGGCAGCGCACCGATGAAGTTCCCCGATTTCACGCGCGGCGACTGGCAGCGGAGGGGCGCATGATGCGGCTCCTCGCGCAGGCAGATGTCGTCGCCACGGGGTTCCACTTTGCGACGATCGACTGGGTGATCATCTCCGTGTCGATCGCCGTGAGCTTCCTGCCGGCGCTGTTCTTCTGGCGGCGCGCGAGCTCGGGCACGGGCGAGTTCTTCACCGCCGGGCGCGCCGCGCCGTGGTGGCTGGTGGGCATCTCGATGGTGGCGACGACGTTCAGCACCGACACGCCGAACCTCGTCACGAACATGGTGCGCGAGCGCGGCGTGAGCGAGAACTGGCTCTGGTGGTCGTTCCTGCTCACGGGGATGATGACGGTGTTCTTCTATGCGCGGCTCTGGCGCCGGTCCGGCGTATTGACGGATCTCGAGTTCTACGAGATCCGGTACTCAGGGAAAGCGGCGAAGGTGCTGCGCGGATTCCGCGCCGTGTACCTCGGGCTGCTCTTCAATTGCGTGATCATGGCGACGGTGAACCTGGCCGCGGCGAAGATCGCGAACGTGGTGCTGGGTTGGCCGATGGAGCGCACACTCATCGTGTGCGGCGTGATGACGATCTTCTTTGCGTCGGTGAGCGGGCTGTGGGGGGTGCTGGTGACGGACTCCATCCAGTTCGGCATCACGATGACCGGCACGTTCGCCGTGGCCTATTTCGCGCTGCAGCAGCCGGCGGTGGGCGGCCTGGCGGGGCTCATGGCCAAGGTGCCGGCGCGCACGCTCGCGCTGCTGCCGGACTTCGGCGACTGGACGGTGGCCGCGACGGTGTTCGTGATCCCGCTCACCGTGCAATGGTGGAGCGTGTGGTATCCCGGCGCCGAGCCGGGTGGCGGCAGCTACATCGCGCAGCGGATGCTGGCGAGCAAGACGGAGAAGGACGCCGTGGTCGGTACGCTGCTGTTCAACGTGATGCAC
>CAIRBD010000439.1 GCA_903876745.1 uncultured Gemmatimonadota bacterium | reverse complement strand
GCGTTCGCGCGTCGCGCGAACACCTGGGCCGGCGACGTGAAGATGTCGATGAAATCCTCGATCAGTCCGGCCTTCTCGGGGGCCGGGGCGGCCGGTGCGGCGTTGGGATCCGTCATGTCACTCCTCGGGAATGGTGGCGGGAGTGTGAATGCTCGACCGCAGGAGCCCTGCGCGCAAGTTCCGGCCGTGCCCCGCGGCGCTCCCGCCCCGCCTGCCGCACCCCGCCCCGGGGTGTCGCTGTCACGCCTCCCCCGGTTTACATTCCGAGGATTCCCGACAGCCGTTGCTTCCTCTGACTGCCACCAAGCGATGCCCGGCGATCTGATCCGCATCATCCTCGTCGACGATCACGCTGTGGTCCGCACCGGCCTCAAGGCCGTGCTGGGCAAAGAGCGCGACCTCGACGTCGTCGGCGAAGCCGCGAACGGCGCTGAAGGTGTGGCGCTCGCCGAACGGCTGAAGCCCGATGTCATCGTGATGGACCTCTCGATGGGCACGATGGACGGCCTCGAGGCCACCAAGCTCGTCATCGCGAAGAAACTCCCCTCGCGCGTGCTCATCATGACGATGCACGCCGAAGAGGAATACGTGGTGCCGCTGATGGAAGCGGGCGCGTCGGGGTACGTGCTGAAGACGGCGCCGGACCGCGAGGTGGTGGATGCGGTGCGCGCGGTGGCCCGCGGTGATCTGTACGTGCGTCCGGAGGCGGCGCGCGCGCTGGCCAAGGGATATCAGCGCAAGGACCCGCTGCGTGAAGACCGCGCGCGTTTCGATAAGCTCACGGCGCGCGAACGCGACGTGCTGCGTCTCGTGGCGCAGGGCTACTCGGCGCCGGAGATCGGCGACAAGCTGAACATCAGCCCGAAGACCGTCGATACGTACAAGCAGCGCATCGAAGACAAGCTCGGCCTGGGGCACCGGCACGACTACGTGCAGTTCGCGCTGCGGCTCGGGTTGCTGCAGGAGTAGGCCGGCGCCCCTCCCGGAAAGAAGAAAGCGGCCCGCCTTGGCGGGCCGCTTGTCGTTCGGGGCCGGTCAGCCGCCGTGCGTCGTGGGCGGGACGATGAACAGGGAGACAGTCGCCGCCCGGAGCAGGTCGGTGGCGACGCTGCCAAGCACGAGGCGGCCCACGAACGAATGCCGGTGCGCGCCGAGCGCGATCAGCTCCGCGCCGGACTGCAGCGCGTAGTTCAGGAGCTCCGGCACCGGCTGCCCTTCGAGAGTAACCGTATTGATGGTTACGTCCTTCTCGATCGGGATCGACTGCTGCAGACGCGCGAGGGCATCACGGACGCCCGAGGAGTAGTTGGCGCGGGCGTTGGCCGCGTTCCGGTCGGGCGCGGGCGGGCGGACGTGCGCCAGCGTGATCGTAGCGCCGTGCGGGGCCAGCGTGAGTACCTCACGGGCCGCGCGGACGCTGGCCGGGCTGAAATCGACCGCCGCGATGATCGAGCGGGGCAGCCGGCGCAGGCTCGGCGTCACGCAGAGCACAGGAAGCCCGGCGGTGCGCGCCACGCGGAGCGCGGTTTCCTCGCCCGCCAGGCGCTCGAGGATGCCGTGCGGATGGAGCCCGAGCAGGATCAGCCCCGCCCCGGCCTTCCGCGATTCGGCGACGATCGTGGGGACCACGCGGCCCCGCGTGAAGAACACCTCGTGTGAGGCCTTGTCGCCGAGGAAGGTCCCGACCTGCGCCGAGACGTCCATTCGCAGCTGCGCTTCGAGGACGGAGGTCGCGTTGGCGCTGGCGATGGAACTGGCCGCCGGCTCCGCCCCGGAGAACGGGTACGCGCCCGGCTCGAGCACGGTGACCATGCGCAACACCGCCGAGCGCGCCCTCGCGAGCTCGGCGCCTACGGCAACGGCACCCTCGGCCTCGGGAGTTCCGTCCGTTGCCAGCAGCACGGGACTCTTGAATGCGGAGAACATCGAGGGGGGCGGTGACGGGACCGCGGACACTGACACGAGTGGGTCGCGCACGGGGGGGGCAGAGGGTGTGGCAGGATTATCACGGTATCTACGGCTACCCGGTGAACCCGTCAGTCGGGCAAGGGTCCCGGAAGTGTCGGGATTGGCCTGACACGACCGGCGCCGCGGGGTATCTTTTTCGGCGATGCCGACGATCAGCACAAAAGCCAAGATCTCCTTCGCCCTGGTCGTGGCGCTCACGGCGATGGCGCTCATCGGGACGGTGGTGGCCCAGGAGATGTGGGCCGATTCCGAGCGGACGGGCGTGACGGTCATCCTCGCGCTCGTGGTGGGGACGGGTATCGTCCTGACCTACGTGGCGTGGAGCGTGACGGCCGACACGACGGCGATCGAGCGGGACCGCCGGGCGCTCGCCCACTCCCAGGCGCGGATCACGGGGCTCGTGTCGATCGCCGCCGACGCGATCATCAGCGTGGACAGCGAGCAGCGGATCACGCTGTTCAACAACGGCGCCGAAGTGATCTTCGGGTGGACGGCGGAGGAGATGATCGGCGAGGGGCTGGACCGGCTGCTGCCGGCGCGCTTCCACGCCGGACACCAGGCGCTCGTGTCGGGGTTCGCGCGCAGCGCACCGAGTGCGCGGCGGATGGGGGAGCGCCGCGCGATCTCGGGCGTGCGCAAGAACGGCGAGGAGTTCCCGGCCGAGGCGTCGATCCTCAAGCAGACGATCGACGGCGAGACGACGTTCACGGTGGTGCTGCGCGACATCACGGAGCGCAAGAACATCGAGGACGCGCAGCGCTTCCTTGCCGACGCGGGGAGCGTGCTGACGCGCACGCTGCAGTTCGACGAGACGCTCGCGGCGGTGGCGCAGCTGCCGGTGCCGCGGCTCGCGGACATGTGCATCGTGGACGTCATCGGCGACCGCGGCGGCAAGAGCGAGCCGGGCGAGTGGCACGTGCACCGCACGGGGAGCGTGAGCGAGGATCCTCGCGTGAACATGGCGACGGCGGGGGTGGTGGCCGACGCGCCGGGCGTCGACAGCGCGTCGGCGACGATCGATGTGATCCGTACGGGGAAGGCGCTGCTGGTGACGGAGGTGGATACGGACTGGCTCGAGGCCCACGCCGAGACGCCGGAGGCGCTGGCGCGCGAGCAGGCGCTGGGGTTGCGCAGTCTGATGCTGGTGCCGCTGCAGGCGCGCGACGAGGTGTTCGGCGTGATGAGCTTCCTTTCGATTGGCGCGCGGCGTTATGGCGCGGCCGATCTC
>CAIRBD010000438.1 GCA_903876745.1 uncultured Gemmatimonadota bacterium | reverse complement strand
CGGTTGACCGTTAACGGTTAACCGTCAACCGTCAACGTCCGTAGTCGTTTGTTCAAACGTTGAAGCGGAACAGCAGCACATCGCCGTCCGCTACCACGTACTCTTTGCCCTCGCTGCGCACGACGCCCTTTTCCTTCGCGCCTTTCCAGCCGCCGGTGGCGATGAAATCGTCGTAGCCCACCGTCTCGGCGCGGATGAAGCCGCGCTCGAAGTCGGTGTGGATGACGCCCGCGGCCTTCGGGGCCGTGTCGCCGTTGTGGATGGTCCAGGCGCGCACTTCCTTCTCGCCGGCGGTGAAGTACGTCTGCAGGCCGAGCAGGTGGTAGCCGCCACGGATGAGGCGGTCGAGGCCGGCGCTCTCGATGCCGAGCGACTGCAGGAACTCCGCGCGGTCTTCGGGGGCGAGGTCGGCGAGTTCGCCTTCGATCTTGGCCGAGAAGGTGACGACCTCGGCGGGCTCGTGATCGTTGGCGATCGCGGCGCGGAGCGCGGTGACGTGCGGGCCCTCGTCGCCGGCGAGTTCGCCGTCGGTGACGTTCGCGGCGTAGAGGATGGGCTTGAGCGTGAGCAGCTGCAGCGTCGAGAGCATGGCGCGCTCGTCGTCGGTGAGCGCCACGTGCCAGAGCGCCTTGCCCTCGGTGAGCGCGGCGTTGGCTTTCTCGAGCGCGGGAAGTTCGGCGGTCGCTTCTTTGTCGCCCGTGCGCGCGGCACGCTTGGATTTGTCGAGCCGCTTCTCCACCGAACCGAGATCGGAGAGGGCGAGCTCGAACTCGATCACCTCGCGGTCGCGCACGGGATCGACGCCGCCCATCACGTGCGTGACGTCGGCATCCTCGAAGCACCGCACGACGTGCACGATGGCGTCGGTCTCGCGGATGTTGGTGAGGAACTTGTTGCCGAGTCCTTCACCCTGCGAGGCGCCCTTCACGAGTCCGGCGATGTCGACGAACTGCACGACGGCGGGCACGGTGCGTTCGGGCACGACGATCTTCGCGAGCGCGTCGAGGCGCTGGTCGGGGACCTCGACCATGCCGACGTTGGGCTCGACGGTGCAGAACGGGTAGTTCGCGGCTTCCGCTTTGGCGGCGGTGAGGGCGTTGAACAGCGAGGATTTGCCGACGTTGGGAAGGCCGACGATACCGAGCTTCAGCATAGGGGCGAACTGCGGGTGAACGGTTAACGGTTAACCGTTAACGGTCGACCGTTAACGTCAGTTGCAGTGAAATGTAATCGCACGCAGCCGGACGATGAGACCGCGCTCGGCTTCCGTCGCTACGCTGCCTTCAACCAGGAGGCACCGTGCAGGATTTCCGGAGGCTGGACGTATGGACGAAAGCGCACGAGCTCGTGCTCGAGGTGCATCGGAGTCTCGGACGACCTCAGGATCGTTCGATCCCCGGTCTTGCGGGGCAACTCCGTCGCGCAGCCGCGGCGATCCCGGCGAACATCGCCGAGGGTTGTGGCCACAACACGCGAAAGGAGTTCGCGCGGTTCCTGCAGATGGCGCTCGCCTCGGCGCACGAGCTGCACTATCACCTGCTGCTCGCGCACGATCTGGAGGTGCTGCCGGGGCCGTTGTACGCGCGGCTCGATGCGAGGACACAGCAGGTGAAGCAGATGCTCACAGCGCTGCTGCGGCGCGTTCGCACGAGTGTGGATCGAGTGGGCGTGCGAGGAACGACTACTGACGTTGACGGTTGACCG
>CAIRBD010000437.1 GCA_903876745.1 uncultured Gemmatimonadota bacterium | reverse complement strand
TCGATCGCCTCGCCATCGGGGTGGTCGCCATCGCCGTGCTCTCGGCGGTGCTGATCGGCGTGTCACAGCGCCGCCGGTCGGCGGCGTTCGAACGGTCGTCTCGGCTGCTCCCCGTGGCGAACGACGTGCGGCACGCGTTGGGCGTGGTGGGTGCGGCGGTGAGCCGGCGGCTCGAGGGCGACCCGAACGTCGCCGTCGAGCTGGAGATCGTCCGCCCGCTCGCGTTGACGGAGGCGCGCGTGTCGCGGCTCCTCGACCCCGAGCCGGGGATGCAGGCGCCGCCGGTCCTCACCGAGGCGATGCAGCTGCGGTTGCGCGACCTCCAGAAGGACCTCGTGACGATGCGCGCCGCGGCGATCGAGTTGGGCGCCGAGTCGGCGGGGCATTCCGAGAACGCCCGCGCGTTCCGCCTGCGTGCGGCCGATGCCGAGCGCGACGCCGCGATGATCGCCGAAGAGGTGAACCAGAGTCTGCTCGGTGACTGGCAGGCGCTCGGCGCGCTCGACCTGGCGAGCTTCCTTACCATCCTCGTGCTGCTCGGCGCGTTCATGGTGGCGCTGCAATGGAGCCGCCGGCGCATCATCGAGGCGTACGTGCAACTGCAGCAGTACGCGGAAGAGCGCACGGCGCAGGCCGCGGCCTCGCAGGCGCTGGCCAACGCGGTGCTCGATCAGGCCGTGGACGCGATCATCACCATCAATCACGACGGCGACGTGCAGGCGATGAATCCCGCCGCCGAGCGGATGTTCGGTTGGCGCGCCGACGAAGTCGTGGGGCAGAACGTGCGCCGGTTGATGGGGGAGCCGTACCGCTCGGCGCCGACGCCGGCGCTCGCCGCGTTCCTCGAGCGCTCCCACGCCAAGGGCGACGGACAGAGCGAGGTGGTGGTCGGCATGCACAAGGACGGCCGGCCGATGACGCTCGACATGTCCATCACGGCCGTCACGCTCGCCGATGGGCGCAACCTGTACACGGGGATCCTGCGCGACATCTCGGAGCGTCACGCCGCCGAAGAGCGGTTCCGCATCATCTTCGAGCAGTCGGCCGACGCGCACCTGCTGTTCGGCGACGGCGGCATCATCGACTGCAACCGTGCCGCCGTGGAGATGCTGCGGCTGGAGTCGAAGGACCAGGTGATCCAGCGCATCGCGGCCGACCTCTCGCCGGAGTTCCAGCCCGACGGCCAGAACTCGCGCGACAAGGCGCGCGAGATGGCGACGCTCGCCCGCGAGACGGGCAACCACCGCTTCGAATGGACGCACCGCCGCGCGAACGGCGAGCTGTTCGAGGTGGACGTGTCGATCACGCCGGTGCGGCTCAAAGGGCAGGACGCGCTGCTCGTCGTGTGGCACGACATCACCGACGCGAAGCGCGTGGAGCGCGCGCTCATCCAGGCGCGCGACGCGGCCCAGGCCGCGGCGAAGGCCAAGAGCACCTTCCTCGCCACGATGAGCCACGAGATCCGCACGCCGATGAACGGCGTGCTCGGCATGACGGGGCTGCTGCTCGAGACGCCGCTCGGCGAGGAGCAGCGGTCGTACGCCGAGGCGGTGCGCCGCTCCGCCGACGCACTGCTCGCGATCATCAACGACATCCTCGACTTCTCCAAGATCGAGGCGGGGAAGCTCGACATCGAGCTGCTGGACTTCGACCTCGTGTCCACCTGCGAGGGCGCGATCGACCTGCTGACGGTGCGCGCCGACGAGAAGGACCTCGATCTCGTCATCGACGTCCTCCCCGACGTGCCGCGTCACGTGGTGGGCGACGCGTCGCGCATCCGGCAGATGCTCCTGAACCTCGTGGGCAACGCCGTGAAGTTCACGCCCGCCGGGCACGTCGTGCTGCGCGTGTCGGTGCCGCAGCGCGGCGCCGACTGGGCGCTCGTCCGGTTCAGCGTGGAGGACACCGGCATCGGCATCCCGGCGGAACAGCAGGCGCGCGTGTTCCAGGAGTTCCAGCAGGCCGACGCGTCGACGACGCGCGAGTACGGCGGCACGGGACTCGGCCTCGCCATCACGAAGCGGCTCGCCGAACTCATGGACGGCACCGCCGGCTTCGAGAGCGTCGCCGGCCACGGGTCGACGTTCTGGGTGACGGTGCGGGTGGGCGTGCAGCCGGCGCGTCGCGACGCGCCATTGCTCATGGACGCACTCACGCGGCGTGCGCTCATCGTGGTAAGCGGCGAGGCGAGCCGGCAGTCGCTCGTGGCGCGCTGCGTGGCGTGGGACGTGCGCGCCGTGGGCGTTGCCACGGCCGACGACGCGCTCGGCGCGCTGCGCGGCGCGTTGACGCGCGCCGAGCCGTTCGACGTCGTGATCGTGGAACACCGGCCGCCGCATCTCGATGCGCTGGCGTTCGCCGCGCGCTGGCGCGCCGACGGCGGCGTGGGCGACGTCCCGATGATCGTGCTGCACACGGCCGCGCACCGTCCCGACCCGTCGGTGCTCGCCGACGCCAACATCGTCGCCTCCCTCACCAAGCCACCGCATCAGGGGCGGCTTCGCGCCGCCCTCCGCAAGGCGTTCCGTCGCGGCATGGGCACCGAACCGCTGAGCGGCGAGTTCGTCGTCACGCGCCCGTTCGAAGCGCTCGCGACGGTGCCCGGCCGTTGGCGCGTGCTCGTGGCCGAGGACAACCCGGTCAATCAGGTCGTGACCTCCAAGATGCTCGAGAAGCTGGGATGCATCGTGGAGATCGCCGCCAACGGCGAGGACGCCATCGTGCACGCCCTCTCGGGCCAGTACGACCTCATCCTCATGGATTGCCAGATGCCCGTCGTCGACGGCTTCACGGCCACGGGGATCATCCGCGAGCACGAAGCGGACGCGCGGCATACGCCCATCGTGGCGCTCACCGCCAACGCCATGCAGGGCGACCGCGAGAAGTGCATCGCCGCCGGCATGGACGACTACCTCAGCAAACCCATCGACCCCACGCTCCTGCGTGCGGCCGTCGAACGTTGGACCGTGTCGCGCGATCACGCGTGACACGCGCAGTCCTCCCACCACACCGCCGCTGACGATGCGCCTCCTTCGCCGCTCGCTCGTGCCCGCCGTTCTCGCCGTGCTCGCCGCCGCGCCGCTGCGCGCGCAGGGCGACGCCCCCGTGGCCCGCGCCTTCAAGCAGGCCGCCGATCGCATCATCGACGCGGCGCTCGCCGACAGCACGGGCGCCTGGGACGCGCTCGCACGCTTCACCGACTACTCGGGCTCGCGCATCAGCGGTTCGGCGGCGCTCGAACGCGGCATCGACTGGATGCTCGCGCAGATGCAGAAGGACGGCCTCGACGGCGTGCACGGCGAGCCGGCGATGGTGCCGCACTGGGTGCGTGGCCGCGAGTCGGCCGCGCTCGTCGCGCCGCGCTCGCAGAACCTGCCGATGCTCGGCCTCGGCGGCAGCATCGCCACGCCGCCCGACGGGATCACCGCCGAGGTCGTGGTGATGACGAGCTTCGACGAGCTGAAGCTGACGGCGAAAGTGGTGAAGGGAAAGATCGTACTCTGGGACGTGCCGTTCACCAACTACGGCGCCACCGTCGCCTACCGCGGCGCGGGCGCGAGCGCGGCGGCGAAGGCCGGCGCGGTGGCGAGTCTCATCCGGTCGGTCACGCCCTACTCGATGCGCACGCCGCACACCGGCGCCATGAATTACGACACCACCGTCACGAAGATCCCCGCCGCCGCCATCACCGTGGAGGACGCGATGATGATCCACCGCATGACGGACCGCGGCGAGAAGGTGGTGGTCACGCTGAAGATGGAGGCGAAGACGCTCCCCGACGCGCCGAGCCGCAACGTGGTGGGTGAACTGCGCGGCCGCGAGGCGCCGGGCGAGGTGGTGGTGTTCGGCGGCCATATCGATTCGTGGGACGTGGGGCAGGGGGCCATGGACGACGGCGGCGGCGTCGTGGTGGCGTGGGAGGCGATCAAACTGCTCAAGAAGCTCGGCCTCACGCCGCGCCGCACGATCCGCGTGGTGGGATGGACGAATGAAGAGAACGGCAGCCGCGGCGGCCGCGCCTACGCCGACGCCCACAAGAACGAGGCGGCCAGCCACGTGCTCGCCATCGAGAGCGACGGCGGTGTGTTCTCCCCGCTCGGCTTCGGGTTCACGGGATCGGATTCGGCGCGGGCGATCATGCGGCAGGTGTCGTCGCTGCTCAAGCGCATCGGCGCTGATTCGCTCGGTGCGGGTGGCGGCGGCGCCGACATCGGGCCGATGGGACAGCTCGGCGTGCCGATGATGGGACTCGAGGTGGACGGCAGCAAGTACTTCTGGTTCCATCACACGGATGCGGACACGATGGACAAGCTGAGTCCGGCCGAGATGCAGCGCTGCGTGTCCGTCATGGCCGTGGTGGCTTACATCGTGGCCGAGATGCCGGCGAGACTGCCTCGCTAGAACCGCAGTGGGAGGGCAAGGAGCGAGGGGGCGAGGAGAAGTGTGAGTGGGAGCGGAGTGGGAGTGGGGCAGGGAACGTGAGGGGGAGCCGAGGGGGCTCCCCCTCGTCGTTTCGGAGCCATCGGGCCGGCGGTGCCCTCTCCCTGACCCTCCCCTGACC
>CAIRBD010000436.1 GCA_903876745.1 uncultured Gemmatimonadota bacterium | reverse complement strand
TCTTCGGATCGAGCGTGACCGCCTGCGGCTCCTGCTCCGCCGCGAACGTGAACCGCGCCGAGCGCGCCGAGAGCTCCGCACGCTCCACCCGGCTCGTGCCGCCCGTGACCGTCACCCCGAGTTCCACCGGAAGCGCGAACGGTTCGCCCGCCTGCGTCTGACGAAGCTCCACCACGAGCTGCTTCGATGAAGCATCCCACCGCCACGTGCCCTCCACGCGCGGCACGCCGCCACGGTAGAGCCACTGCTGGAAGAACGCCGAGAGATCCTCGCCCGCCGCACGCTCCATCGCGTGGCGAAAATCGTCCGTGGACGCCGTCGCATCGCGGTAGCGCGCGTAGTAATCCCGGATGCCGGTCCAGAAGCGGTCGTCCCCCATCCGCTGGCGCAGCATGTGGAGCGTCCACCCGCCTTTCTCGTATGTCATACGCGTGGTGACCTGCGCCATGTCGGCGAGGTTCTCGTGCACCACGCGATACTCCGGCGTCTTCGCGTAGAAGTCGAGCACCGCCTTGCGCGAGTTCACGAGCCCCGCCGCGAACTCGTCGCGGCCGTACGCGTGCTCGATGAACAGCAGGGTGAAGTACGTGGCGAACCCCTCGCTCAGCCAAACATCATTCCAGTCGTTCTCCGTGACCGCGTCGCCGAACCATTGGTGCGCGATCTCGTGGATCACCACGTTGCGCCAGCGCAGCGAGCGCGTACCGCTCACGCTCGACTCGTCGTACATGATGGCTGATGCCGCTTCCATCCCGCCGCCGCTCGCCGTGGACTGCACGTTGGCGAGCTTCTCGTACGAGAACGGGCCGATGCGTTCGCTGTAGAACGCGAGCACATCGTGCGTCGGCACCGCAAAGTCATAGAAGCCCGCGTCGCGGTCCTTCGCGGCGAC
The DNA here is from genome assembly GCA_903876745.1 of uncultured Gemmatimonadota bacterium. GTDB lineage: Bacteria > Gemmatimonadota > Gemmatimonadetes > Gemmatimonadales > Gemmatimonadaceae > Fen-1231. The sequence continues at coordinate 14,244 of CAIRBD010000436.1, read as the reverse complement.
CCACGTCTCGATCGGCTTCCCGTCGTACGTGCCCACCGTCTGCATCGCGAAACGCGCAACGCCAAGTACGAAGAGCCAGGGCGCGATGGGCACCGACTCGCGCCACACGGTGCGCCGTGTGCCGTCGGGGAGGTCCGTCTGCTCCACGCGCAGGCCGTTCGAGACCACCTGATAGTGCGCCGGCGCCACGACATCCATCTCCATCGTCGCCTTGTCGGCGATATGGTCGATGGTGGGGAGCCACTGCCGCGCCTTGTTGGGCCAGTCGTCGGAGAAGAACGAGCGGTCGCCGTGCCGGTTGGGCTTGATCTTCAACCCGTCGGCAGGGATGCCGGCGTAACGCACCACGAACTCGACGACATCGCCCGCGGTGGACGGATGGTCGAGCGTGATCGCGAGCCGGTCGGCCGTGTGCGTGAAGGCGAGTGCGGTGCCGCGCCGCGTGACCGCGCTCACTCGCATGCCGCGCCCGGCCCGCGCGGCGTTCGAGTCCGCGAGATCGAGCGAGACGGTGCGGAGCCCGGCAGTGAGCAGTTTCATCCGCACCGTCGCAGTGCCGACGATGCGATCCGTGCTGTCGGCGAGCGTCAGCGCGAAATGGTAGTGCTCCACGTCCAGCGGCTGGCGCGGGTACGTGTCCGCGGGGTGCGCGGCGACCGACGCGGCAAGGAGGAACAGGGCGGCGAATGGCGTCGGCATCGCGTTACGGCTGCGGCGTGACGGGCTTCGTATCGTCCACCGTCTTGAGCACGTCGCGCCACGCGAACTTGTGCCCGGAGTTGCGCACCCAGTAGTCCATCCACGCCATCTCCGCGGTGGACTTGAGCAGCTGGTTGCGTGCGTCGGGGATGCCGTGCGTGCCGCCCGGATACACGAAGAACTCCGTCGGCACGCCGAGTCGCTTGAGCGCCATGTGCAGCCCCTCGCTCTCGGGACGCGGCACGCGCGGATCGCCGTCCACCACGTGGATCATCGTCGGCGTCTTCGCGTTCTTGATGTACGCGGCGGGCGACTGCTTCCACCAGTGCTCCATGTCGTCCCAGTACATCTTGTCGCCGAGGTACCATTGGCGGCCGCGCTGCGTGTCGCTTTCGCCGTACATCGAGATCCAGTTGTAGACGCCCGCGCCCGTGGAGATCGCCTTGAAGCGATTCGTGTGCGTGAGGATCCAGTTCGACCAATGGCCGCCGGCGCTCCAGCCGAGCACGCCCATCTGCGTGCTGTCCACCAGCCCCGTCGCGATCAGGTGATCGACGCCGGCCATGATGTCGTTGTAGCCCTTGGTGAAGTAGTCGCCCTGGCTCTCGATCTCGAACTTCTGTCCGTAGTTGGTGGAGTTGCGGTAGTTGGGCATCAGCACGGCATAGCCGGCGCCGGCGTAGATCTGCGAGCCGTAGCCGCCGTTGAAGCTCAACACGTCGGCGGACTGCGGCCCTCCGTGGATGGCGACGATGAGTGGATACCGCTTGCCCGGCTGGTATCCCACCGGCTTCACCAGCACACCGCCCACGGGCGTGCCGTCGAGTCCCTTCCACGTGATCTCTTCTTCTTCGCCGAGGGCGAGGTCGCGCGTCCACGGATTCGCGTCGGTGAGCTGCACCCAGGCGCTGCGCGTCTCGATGTCCTTCGCCGAGGCCACGCTGTAGGCCGTGGGCGGAGTCTTCGGATCGCTGCGCGTGATGAAGATGCGGTCCGTCTCGTCGTCCTGCGTGGCGCGGGTGCTGGCCTTGTCGCTCGTGATCTGCCGCACCTTGTTGGCCGCCACATCGAGCGCGCTCACCTGGTCGGTGGCCTTGATGCCCACGTTGAAATAGATGGTGGTGGCGTCCTTCGACCAGAACCCGATCGTCACGGGGCCGTCGAACCCCGCGCCGAGTTTCTTGAACGCCGTGCCGCGCGCCGTGACGTCGCGCAGGTAGACGCGCAGGTTGTGCCGCATGACGAACTCGTCGGGGGCGGAGAAGCCCACGGTGCGGCTGTCGGGCGAGAAGCTCACGGCGCTCTCCGTGATCTCCTTGTTGTTCGTGAGCCGCTCGATGCCGCCGGACGCGACCTCGAGCAGGTACAGGTCGGCGAACTCGTTCTGCTCGAGGATGTTGCGCTCGTACCGGTTGGCACTGATGCCGTGATAGCCGATCCACTTGCCGTCGGGCGAGATGGTCATGTCGCCCACGCTGTACGTGGAGTCGCGCGTCAGCCGCGTGGTGCGCTTGGTGTCGAGGTCGAGAGCCCAGAGGCTATAGAGCGGCGACTCGGCGTTGCGGATGCGCACGTCGAACCGCTTGTCGAGGCGCGCCTTCTCGTCGGGGTCCACGGAGTCGGCCGCGGCGAAATAGATGCGCTTCGAATCGGGTGAGAACTTCCAGAGCCCCACGCCCGTGGCGTGCCGCGTGAGCTGCACTGGCTTCGCGGAATCACCCGCGGCGAGCGCCGCGACCGGCAGCGCGTAGAGCTGCTCCTGCGTCGCCTGGCCGGAGCGATAGACGAGCCAGCGGCCGTCCTTGGAGAAGGCATAGGTCGTGACGCCGTCGCGCGCGTCGGTGACTTTGCGCGCCTCGCCGCCGTCGGGCCGCATCACGAAGAGTTGCGACGTGCCGCTTCCCGTGCCGCCGCCGGAGGCCGCCGGGAGGTACTGCATGCCGGGTCCCGACGTGGGCAGCGAACCGCCGCGTCCGCCGGCCGCCGCGGCGTTGGCCGCTGCTTCGCGATCGGAGAGGAAGGTGAAGAACTGTCCGTCACGCGACCACGCGGGCGCCGTCTCGCTCTTGTCCGCCGTGAACGTCAGGCGCCGCGTACTCGACACGCCCGCTGACGTAGACACGAGATAGATGTCGGACTGCCGACGGATGTCCTTCCAGTCCGGCACCGTCAGCGTGTACAGCGCCCACTTCCCATCCGGGCTCGGCACGGCCGCGCTGGCCGTTCGCATGTTCTGCACATCGACCCAGGTCATGGCGCGCGGCGTCGCGGCCCGGCCAGCCTGCTGCGAAAGGAGCGTCACCGGCCCGAGCGCGACGCACGCCGCGGTGAGTGACAGGAGCCCGAAGGCGCGAGGCAGGGAACGAGGCGTCATCATCGGCGTGTGGGGAGGGGTGCGGTGGGAAGCGGGCGAGGCGCTCACGCGCCCGAATGTCTCAACAATGCGTGCCGTCTGGTCAGGGCGCCAGAAGAATGCGTCGCGCGATCGGGAGTGAAGTGATCCGCTAGAGCTTGTACAACCGCGCCGCATTGCCGCCGAGGATCGCGGCGCGCTCCGCATCCGTCACCTCGATCGACGCCAGCGCCGCCTGCATCGCCGGAATACTGCCGATGGCGTGCGGATAATCGCTGCCCGCCATGATGTGCGACGCGCCGGCGAACTTCACCGCGAGTTCGAGCGACGCTTTGTCGAAGTTGACGGTGTCGTAGTCCCACGTCTTCAGATACTCGCTGGGCGCCTTCGTCACGTGCGCGCGGCACTCGGGAAACGCCTGATAGCCGCGGTCGAGCCGCTCGGCGAGGTACGGGATCGCGCCTCCCAGATGGCTCAGCACCCAGTTGATGCGCGGAAAACGCTCTGCGACGCCGCTGAACACGAGATGTGACGCCGCGATCGTCGTGTCGAACAAGAAGCCGACGAGTGGCATCAGCCAGTACTCGCGCATCGCCTCCACGCTGATCGGGTTCGTCGGATGGATGTGCAGCACGGCCCCGTACTCGTTCGCCAGCTCGTAGAGCGGCCAGTAGCGCTCGTCGGCGAGCGCGACGCCATTCACGTTGCTGAAGAGCATCGCGCCCGGCAGTTTCAGCTGTTCCACGGCGCGACGGAACTCGACCACCGACGCGGCCGGATCGTTCAGCGGCAGCGTGGCGAGTGCCGAGAAACGGCCGTTGTACTTCGCGACCGCTTCGGCGAAGTCATCGTTCGTGAGCCGCGCGAGCCGGACCGCGCGTTCCGGCGTTTCCACGTGCGTGCCGGGCGTCGTGAGCGTCACGACCTGCGTGTCCACCCCCTCCGCCTCGAGCACCTCGGCGCGGTACGCGATGTCGCGGTGCCCACGCACGGCGGTATTGAAATCGCCCGGGTAGTGGATCTCCGGGTTCCCGTCCGCGTCGTGCTTGATGGTGACGGCGCTGTCGCCTGCCTCGAGCGCGGCCATGTAGCGCGGCGGATAGTAGTGATTGTGAACGTCGATCACGCGCATGGTCATGCTCCGATTCGTGGAGAGGAGGTCGTGCGTCGGGTCCACCACCAATACGCGGGGAGCCCGCTCAGTACCAGCAACAGCCCCGTCGCCGCTTCGCCGGGATGCGCCAGCATCTCCGTGATTACGATGAACGCGGTCACAACGATGAACAGCGCTGGCAGCACGGGGTAGCCCCAGGCGCGGAAGGCCGGTTTGTAGTCGGCCCGGCGTCGCAACACGAACAGACTCGCAGCGAGCAGGCCGAAGAAGATCCACTCCGTATAGACCACGCGCGAGAAGAGCGCCCGGAAGGTGCCTGTGGACACGAGCACGGCGCTCCACACGCCCTGCAACACGATGGCGCGGTGCGGGGTGCCGAAGCGCGGATGCGTCGCGCCGACCCACGGGAAGAGCAGTCCGTCGTTCGCCATGGCCCGGTACACGCGCGGTCCGGCGAGGATGACGCCGTTCATCGCGCCCAGCGTGGAGAGGACGACGAGCAGCGCCATCACCCGGAGCCCATTGCCGCCAAGCACGGCGTCGGCGAAATCGGCCGCGACGCGCGCCGATCCGGCAACGGTCAAGAGCGGCAGCACGCGCAGATACGCGACGTTCGCGCCCACATACAGCGCCGTGACGACCAGCGTTCCCACGATGAGCGCGCGCGGGATCGTGCGCGCGGCATCACGCGTCTCGCCCGCGGCATACGACACCATGTGCCAACCGCCGTAGGCAAAGAGCCCGGCGACCACCGCCGCGCTGAAGGCGCCGACGGTCGGCGCCGTGGTCGCGACGGCGGCGGCATGCTGCGCAGGCGCGGTCAGCCCGAGCACGACCAGACCGATGAGCGCGAGCACCTTGATGCCCGTGACTGTCGCCTGCAGCGCGGCGGCCGGCGCCGCGCCGCGGTAGTTGAGCGCCGAGAGCAGCGCGATCGCAATGACGGCAACGCCGCGCGTGGCCGCGTCACCGAGCGGCACGAACACACCGAGGTACCGGGCGAAGATGGTCGCGATGGCGGCGATGATGCCGCTGTGCATCGTCCAGAACATCGCCCAGCCCCAGAGAAAACCCACCGACGGCGACCACGCATGGCGCAGGTGCGCGTACACGCCTCCGGCGTGCGGCCACGCCGAGGAGAGTTCGGCGAGCACGAGCGCGCCGGTGAGCGTCAGGGCGCCGCTCACCACCCACGCGGCCACGACCCCGGTGATCGACGGGAGCTGCGCGGTGATCGCCGACGGCTGCACGAAGATCGACGCGCCGATGATGATGCCCACCACCATCGCGCTCGCGCGCCAGATGCCGAACGGTGCCGGCGTCGGAGCGCGGTCGGGCGCGGGTCCCGTCACCCTTTCATCCACGACGCCCAGATCGCCTCCCACGAGAGCAACGCATCATCCTCGTCACCACTCGCCGCGCTCACTGGCAGCGCGTTCCGGTCCGGCGGCTCCACACCAAGCAGATGGTGCACGAAGAAGTCGTTGCGCTTGCGGTCGCCGTATGGTCCGCCCGACGTGTGGTTCGCGCCCGGGATGACCAGCAGGTCGAACACCTTGTCGGCCTTGATCAGCGCATTCACCACCTGCATCGTGCTCGAGGGATCGACGTTCGTGTCGAGTTCACCGACGAGCAGGAGCAGCTTCCCCTGCAGCTTGGCCGCGTTCTCCATGTTCGACGCGGCCGCGTACTCCGGCCCGATGGGCCACCCCATCCACTGCTCGTTCCACCAGATCTTGTCCATCCGGTTGTCGTGACAGCCGGCGGCGCTGAACGCCACCGTGTAGAACTCCGGATGGAAGAGCAGGGCGCCGAGCGAGTTCTGCCCGCCCGCCGACGTGCCGTAGATGCCCACGCGCGTGATGTCGTACCACGCATACGTCGCGGCCACCGCCTTGTGCCACAGGATGCGGTCGGGGAAGCCCGCGTCACCCAGGTTCTTCCACGCGACGTCGTGGAACGCCTTCGACCGGTTCGACGTGCCCATCCCGTCGATCTGCACCACGATGAACCCAAGTTCGGCCACCGCGTGCATCGCGTTGAACGCCGTGAAGTTCTTGGGCACGAACGAGTCCTGCGGCCCCGCGTAGATGTTCTCGATCACCGGATAGCGCCGGCTCGGGTCGAAGTTCGTCGGGCGGACGATCACACCCCAGATGTCGGTCACGCCATCGCGCGCCTTCGCGACGAACGGCTCCGGCGCGCGCCAGCCGCTCGCCAGCAGCGCGCTGGCGTCGCCGCGCTCGAGTTCCTGCAGTACCGATTGGTCGCTCGTGCGGCGCAGCTGCGACACTGGCGCGAGGTCCACGCGCGACCAGGTGTCCACGTACGTCTGATGGTCGGGCGCGAAACGCACCACGTGGTTCCCGTCGGCCTGCGTGAACGCGGTGAGTCCGGTACCGTCGAAGTTGATGCGATAGTAATGCACGAAGTACGGATCCTGCTTCGCGTCCATCCCGCTGGCGCGGAACCAGACCTGCCGCTTCGCGACGTCCACGCTGTCCACGCCGCGCACCACCCACCTGCCCTTGGTGATCTGGTTCTTCACGCGTCCCGTCGCGCCGTCATAGAGGTAGAGGTGCGCCCAGCCGTCGCGCTCCGACATCCACACCACTTCCTTGCCGTCGTCCACGTCGGCGCGGAAGAGTTTCGCCGAGTACTCGAAGAACGTCGGCATCCGCTCGTCGATCACCGTGCGCACCGCGCCGGTGGCGGCATCGGCCTCGAGCACGCGGTACAGCTGATGCCCGCGCTGGTTGTACTCGAACGTCACGCCGCGTCCGTCCTTGCGCCACGCGAGCCGCGTCAGCGCGTAGGCGTTCGGATAGAGCGCGGCGTCGGGCACCGTCTCCCGGCCGGTCGTGAGGTCGAAGAGCACCGGTTGCTGCACATCGAGTGCGTCACCGGGTTTGGCGTAGAACCGCTCGAACGTCTTCGGCTGCAGCTGGTCGGTGGGCGACGATTCCACGTAGTGCACCATGCGCTGGTATCCGGGGCGCACGCGGAACGCGGCGAGCTTCTTCGAGTCCGGCGACCAGACGACGCTCGACAGCCGGTACGCATTCCCCTCGGAACCGTCGGTGCTGAGCAGTGAGTCCTTCGTGGAGCCCACGGCGCGCACCGCCACATTGAAGTTGCGGATGACCGCTTCGAGCTTGCCGTCCGGCGCGACGCGCGGGCGGTCGGCCGCCGGACCACCCGCGCCTCCCGCACCACCACCACGACCGGTGGGCGTCGTGTCCTTCACGCACGAATAGTCGGCGAGCGTGCAGGCCCACGCCGTGCTGTCGAACCGTACCGCGACGCGCCGCGCGCTGTCGGCGAACGTGACGGTCGTGAACGGGAGCGTGAGCCCCGTGTATTTCTTATTCACCACCTTCGAGAGCGCCGCCGCGAGCCGGTCGTGGTCGAAGGCCGCGCTCTTCTGGCCGCTGGTGGCATCATAGATCACGTAGTCGTTGCCGCCGCGCACACCGCGCCGGTACCAGAAACTGTTCGTGTGCTCGATCCAGTTCGCCGGCTCGGGCGCGGCCACGACGAGCCCCGACACGGCGCCGCGCAGTCCGTCCGATCGCTTGTAATCGGCGAGCGTCCCCTGAGCGGCGGATCGTTGCGGGACCGCCACGAGCGCCACGACCAGCGCGATCGCGCTCCGGCCACTCACTCGTGCGACCGTGCGGGCAATGCGAAGAGTTCTCATGCGCGTGGCTCCGGGGTGTGCGGCCTGCGTCATCCGCCGAACGGCAGCGTGCCGCCGCGCAGCAGATGAGCCGCCACAGAACCTACGACCCGGCGGGCCAACCATCCAGCGACGTGACCGCGCACCGGTCACACGGTTGCTCAGGCGTGGCAGGAGCCGGATCACGGCCGCCCGCAGCCCCCTCGTGCCGACTCTCACGATGAAACCGGAACGCGTTCCGGCGGGTTTGTCAGCTGTCGTCCGCAGAGCCGTTCAATCAACGTGGTCACGATCGGAGAGACAGATGGAAGGAAGCGCAGGCAGCACCGCGGGCAAGTGCCCAGTCATGCACGGAGCGAGCACAACAGCCACCGCCGGCTCGACGTCGAATCGCGACTGGTGGCCGAATCAGCTCAACCTCGCGATCCTGCACCAGAATTGTCCGCAGACCAATCCCTTGGGCGCGGCGTTCGACTATGCGGACGCGTTCGAGGCGCTCGACCTCGGGGCCCTCAAGCAGGACCTCATCGCTCTGATGACGACGTCGCAGGCGTGGTGGCCAGCCGACTACGGTCACTACGGCCCGCTGTTCGTCCGCATGGCGTGGCACAGCGCCGGCACCTATCGCACGGCCGATGGCCGCGGCGGAGCGAGCGCAGGCACGCAGCGCTTCGCCCCGCTCAACAGCTGGCCCGACAACGGCAACCTCGACAAAGCACGCCGGCTGCTCTGGCCCATCAAGCAGAAGTACGGCAAGTCGCTCTCGTGGGCCGACCTCATGATCTTCGCCGGCGACTGCGCCATGGAATCGATGGGGTTCAAGACCTTCGGTTTTGCCGGCGGCCGCGAAGACGTGTTCGAACCAGAGGCCGACATCTACTGGGGCTCCGAGGCCCAGTGGCTCGGCGACACGCGCTACACGGGTGACCGCGAACTCGAGAATCCGCTGGCCGCCGTGCAGATGGGGCTCATCTATGTGAATCCCGAGGGACCCAACGGCACGCCCGATCCACTCGCCGCCGCCCGCGACATCCGCGAGACGTTCGCGCGCATGGCGATGAACGACGAGGAGACCGTCGCGCTCATCGCCGGCGGCCACACGTTCGGCAAGACGCACGGTGCCGGCGACCCGAAACTCGTGGGAGCCGAGCCTGAAGGCGCCGGCATCGAGGAGCAGGGTCTTGGCTGGAAGAACGCGTTCGGCACAGGGAAGGGCGGGGACACCATCACCAGCGGCCTCGAAGGCGCGTGGAAGCCGAACCCCACGACGTGGGACAATGGCTACTTCGACACGCTGTTCGGCTACGAGTGGACACTCACGAAGAGCCCGGCCGGCGCCCAGCAGTGGACGCCGACCGATCCCGCCGCCGCGACCACGGTGGTGGACGCGCACGACCCGCAGAAGCGGCACGCGCCGATGATGGCGACGACCGATCTCGCGTTGCGCATGGACCCGATCTACCTCCCGATCGCCAAGCGCTATCACGAAAACCCGGACCAGTTCGCCGACGCCTTCGCCCGTGCGTGGTTCAAGCTCACGCATCGTGACATGGGACCGCGCACCCGTTACCTCGGCGCGCTCGTCCCGAACGAGGCGCTGCTGTGGCAGGATCCCATCCCCGCGGTGAACCATCCGCTCGTCGACGCGCACGACATCGCGGCGCTCAAGGAGCAGCTCCTCGGCTCCGGGCTGTCCATCGCCCAGCTCGTCTCCACTGCCTGGGCGTCGGCGTCGACGTTCCGCGGTTCCGACAAGCGCGGCGGCGCGAACGGCGCGCGCATCCGCCTCGCGCCGGCCAAGGACTGGGAAGTGAACCAGCCCGCCACACTCGCGCGTGCGCTCGATACGTTCGAGACCATCCAGCGTGAGTTCAACGGGGCACAGCGCGGCGGCAAGAAGGTGTCGCTCGCCGACCTGATCGTGCTGGGCGGGTGTGCAGCGGTGGAGCAGGCCGCGAAGAAGGCCGGAGTGCACGTCGAGGTGCCGTTCACGCCGGGGCGCATGGATGCGACGCAGGAGCAGACGGAGGTGGCGTCGTACGGCGTGCTCGAGCCGGTCGCCGACGGGTTCCGCAATTATCAAAAGACCGCGTACACCGTCTCGGCTGAGGCGCTGCTCGTCGATAAGGCACAGCTGCTGACACTCACCGCGCCCGAGATGACGGCGCTCGTCGGTGGGATGCGGGTGCTCAACGCGAACCACGCACAGTCACGGCACGGCGTGTTCACCGATCGTGCGGAGACGCTCACCAACGATTTCTTCGTGCACCTGCTCGATATCGGTACCACGTGGAAGCCGGTGTCGCAGGCAGGCGACGTGTTCGAGGGGCGCGATCGTGTGACTGGTGACGTGAAGTGGACGGCGACGCGGGTGGACCTGGTGTTCGGGTCGAACTCCCAGCTGCGTGCGCTCGCCGAAGTGTATGCGAGCGACGACTCGCGGGAGGCGTTCGTGCGGGCGTTCGTGGCGGCGTGGACGAAGGTGATGCACTTGGACCGGTTCGATCTGAGGTGAGGGCGGTGGTTCCGTTCAAACTGAGATTTGGCACGTTCTGAACGAGGGTGCGTAAAACCATCGCCCCCCGCACCGAATCAGTCGGTGCGGGGGGCGCTGGTTTTCAATCCTGCGTGGAAGCTTCCGAAGTCGAACTACGGCTTCTTGCTGTCGTTGCCGTCGGACCCAGCGCCCTTGCTGGCCTGCGCCCGGATGCTGAAGGCGTAGTGATAGACGGTCGGGTCGTTGCCGATGGTGTAGTCGAGCGTGTAGCTGCCGGCGGCAAATCCCTTGAGGCTCAGGTTGAACTGATACTTGTCGTCCTCAAAGCGAAACAGCATCCCGGGGTTCGACTTGCCCGAATCGTTGAGCGACCCGGTGGGGCTCACGCCCACGGCCTTCACGGCCAGCGACCGCGAGCCGACATTCTTGCCCGTGGCGCCGCACACGCGGATCTGGGCCGGCAAGGTGCTGCCCGACTCGAGGCCGTAGCGGTCTTCGCTGTTGTCGTCCTCGCCGCCCACCGCGCAGATCGCGTAGGTGATCGTGATCGACGCGCTACCGCTGCTGCCGTTGTGGTTGGCATCGCCACCGTACGTGGCAGTCGCCTTGCAGGTGGTGCCGCCATTCACGCAGTCGCCGGCATACGTGATGGCCGCGGTGCCGCTCGGCGTCACGGTGGCCGTGGCGGTGAAGGCCGAGCCCTTGTAGACGAACGGACCCGCGCCGAAGCTCACTGCCGTGCTGCTCGATGCCTTGGCGATGGTGATGCTCGCCGTCGCCGAGGTGCTGCCGGTGTGGTTCGCATCGCCGGCGTACGTCGCCGTTGCGGTGCAGCTGTTGCCGGCGTTCGTGCAGTCACCGGTGTAGGCGATCGACGCGGCGCCGGCAGGGCTCACCGTCGCCGTCGCGGCGAAGGCCGAACCCTTGTAGACGAACGGACCCGCGCCGAAGCTCACCGTGGTTGTACTCGGTGCCTGGGTGATCGTGAGATTCGCGGTGCCCGTGCTCGATGCGTGGGTTGCGTCGCCGGCGTAGGTCGCCGTCGCGATGCAGCTGGTGCCGGCATTCGTGCAGTCGCCGGTGTACGCGATGCTCGCGGTACCGCCCGAACTCACCGTGGCGGTCGCGGTGAACGGCGAGCCGGTGAAGACGAACGGACCAGAGCCGAAGGTGACGGCGGTGGTCGTAGGCGACTGCACTGGCGGCACGTAATCGAGTGTCACGTTGTACGAGGTCGTGCCGCCGAAATCGTAGCGGGAGGCTTGATAGAAAGAGACCGTGTACGTCTGGCCGGCGACCAAGGCCAGCGTATTGACGGCTTTCATTGCTCCCAAGGTTCCGGCGACGGCCTGGAGGTAGGCGTATTGATGCGTTCCGTCCGCGGAAGCGAGGGTGAACGCTCCGGACCCTCCGCCGATGGAGGCGGGTCCAGCCAAACCCCAGTTCGGCGGAGATCCGTTGAGAATGCCGCTGTAGTTGCTGAACGCCCACGCGCCAAACGTCGCGGAGCCTCCGTTGGCCGAAACACCAGAGTTCGGACTCAAACCAGTTTCGAAGCCGTCCGAGAACACGGTCGTCGCACCGTTGGTGACGGTCACGGCGTCGATGAGGATCGAGTTGTCACCCGATGGGCCGCCGGCCGTGAGGTTGAAGCCGAGCGTGTAGTTGCCGGTTTGAGTGGGCGTGAAGGTCGCCGAGTAGGGTGCGAACTGTTCACCAGTCGCGGTATTGCGGCTGAAAGGCATCGGTGGGATCGGGGCTGCACCGGTCACGGTGACGGTACCCGACGTCGCGAGGCCGCCGTTGCCGTACGGACCGTAGGCGTTGAGCCACTGATTGGGCCGAAGCCCTAGTGCCGAGCTCCCCGCGCCGATCGCCTTGAAGACGATCGTGGCGACTGCAAAAGGACTGCCACCGTTGAATCCGCCGCCAGGATGGCTCATGGCGCTGTAGAACACGACACCCACGCTGTTGTCGATGGAATTGGCGGGCGACGTATGACCATCTCCAATAGCCGGAGAGTTTTGATACGGGGAGCCGCTGGCGGTAGTTACCGAGATGGCCTGAAGCACGGTCGGGTCGAAGGAGACCTTGAAGTCGATCCCGTACGTCCCTCCGTAGGCTCCGCTGCCAACCCACATGCCGACATCGACGCTGCACGTCGAGCCAACCGTGCACGATGAGGTGTTCGGGCTGATGGCGTTCGCGGCGAAGATGTTCGGGGTGAGCGTCCCGAAATCACTCGCAGTCACCGCGGCGAGCGAGTGGCCGACCCCTTGCACGGTATCACCCGCGGTGGCCTGCGTGGGCGCGTGAGTTTCGCTGCACGCGGCGAGCAGTGCAACGGTGGCGAACGCAAGAATACGGTGCTTCATGAACGGACTCCTGGGGTCGTGCGGACCCAAAACGGTGGGGAGCTACCTGCAAACGAAGCCATCGAGCTACGTCGCGGAACGACGGCGGACTGCGGGTACGGCCGAGTGGACTCGCTGAACGACTGGCAGTGACAAGGCCCGACAGTAACCCCAAGCGGCGGTGGTTACTCTTCTCAGCGAACGAAGAGCATAGGTACCCAGCGTTATCCACGCGTTACCTAGAAAATTTGTCGGGATTCGAACATGCGAACGTACCGCGCCGCGCAAGTGCTTGCGGCCCATCGTTCCTCAGCGCGAATTGCTACGGTCGTTCGGATGCACGCCGCACCGAACTCCTGCACACCTGCTCTCACGCACCCTGCACGGCTTGAAAAAACCGAAATCCGCCAGAGTCGCTGCGCCGACCGTTGTCACACTCGGTCGGCTCGGCTTCGTTGGAGTGGGGGATTCGGACGCCGCGCGGTTGCTCAGTCAGCCGAAACGCCTGGCGCTCTTGCTCTACGTGCTGATGTCGCAGCGCGGCGGTTCGGTGTCGCGCGACCAGATCGTCGGCACTTTCTGGCCCGAGTCGGATTCAACGCGCGCGCAATGCGCTCCGGCAGGCACTGTCATTCCTCCGCAGTTGTCTCGGCGACCATGCGATCGTCAGCATCGGCTCGCACGGCATCGCCGTGGCCGAGTCCATCACGTGCGATGCGGTGCAGTTCGAGGAACTGCTCGACGCAAACCGCAGGCAAGACGCGCTGGCGGTCTATGAAGGCGAGCTGCTGCCCGCGTTCCATATCGGCGGATCGCTCGCGTTCGAGGACTGGCTGGACGCCCGGCGCCATCACCTCTGCCAGCGAGCGGCCAAAGGCGCGTGGGACCTTTCGGCGGAGTGCGAGGCGCGCGGCGAACTGCAGGAGGCGGCATTCTGGGGCAAACGCGCGCTCGCACTCTCTCCGTTCAGCGAATCGGAAGTGCAGCGCTTGCTGCGGCTGCTGGTGCGCGTGCGCGATTTCGCCGGCGCGATGCGGGCGTTTCGCGGTCTGCAGCACTCGCTCGAGACCGAGTTCGGCAGCACGCCGTCCGCCGAGACCGCGCGCGTCGCTGCGGACATCGAGCGGCAACTCCGTGCGAAGGGATCGCCCGCGCCGGCATCGGCAGGTACGAGACGGTCGGGTAAGGACCGTCGCGTGACGAAGCGTCGCAAAGGGAAGGCGAGCTGGACGGGTGTCGAACGGCGTGGCGTGGCGGATCGCCGCAAGAAAGACAGGCGCTCAGGGTCGGATCGTCGCGGGAACCCAGAACCCTGAGACGAGCTGCGCGGACGCCGAAGGAGCCCCCTGCCGGCGTCGCGCCGCTAGTTTCACGCGATGAGATCTTTCGCTCGCGGCCCCGACACTCCACTCACGCGCCCCGCCCCGTGAGCGCGTCGCCCTTCGCGTTTCACCTCGACGCCCTCGACGGCGCCGCACGCGCCGCCGAGTTCACCACCCCGCACGGCACGGTGCAGACGCCCGCGTTCATGCCGGTGGGAACGCACGC
>CAIRBD010000435.1 GCA_903876745.1 uncultured Gemmatimonadota bacterium | reverse complement strand
GTGGCGGAGCTTGGCCAACTCCACGGTTTGGGCGATGGCGGCGTAGGCCGGGACGCTCGCCATCCAGAGCAGCTGGTAGGCGCCCAGGCGCAGCAGGTCGATCAGGTCGGGATCGAGCCGGGCGAGCCCGCCCCGCACGCGCGCCGAGAGGAGGAGGTCGATCCAGCCACGGCGGCGGAGCATCCCGTAGACGAGTTCGTGCGTCCACCGGCGGTCGCGCGGGTCCAGGGCGGCCACCCGGCGGTCGAACGCGACGTCGAGCAACGCCTGCCGGCGGACATCGGCGAGGATGTCGGCGGCGGCGACGCGGGCGTCGGTGACGGCGGTTCGAACGGACGGCGAAGGCACTGGCTATTATAAGGTTGAAGGAAAGATAGCGGCCCGCCCTCGCCCCGGGCGACCCGACAGGGGGCTCCGGCGGAGGGCGCGTGACCGGGGTGTGTGACCCCTGCCACTGCTGGAACGTCTTTCCCCCAGAATACTCGGCTCCGGGCCCAACGCCCGTGGCCGGGTCGTACTGCGATATGATGCGGGCCACGGTCATCGCCGATGAGGAACACCTGATGCAGCTGAACCGCCAAGCCTCGAAAGGATTGTGGATTGCGGCCGTCGCCGGCGTGATCGCCGTGATCGGTTGCATCGACCACTCGGTCACGGGGCCGAACCACCAGAACACCGCTGGTCTCGCGGTGCGCCTCCTGTTGCAGGACGGCAACGGCCAGACCGGAGCGGTCGGGGCAAACCTCAGCACACCGATCTCGGTGAAGGTGCTCGACGCCAACGGACTCGGCGTGCAGGGCGCGACGGTGACGTTCGGTGTGCGCAAAGGCAACGGCACGTTGGGCTCGCCGACGGCGGTGTCCGACACCAACGGCGTGGCGAGGTCGACCTGGAAGATGGGGACCGTGCCCGGCGCCGGTTCGGTGACGGCGATCCTCAGCACGGCGAACGTGATCGACAGCGTGGTGGTGGCGGCGACCGCGGTCGCCGGAACGGCCGCGACGGCCGTGATCACCACCGGTGATCAGCAACTCGGCGTCGTCGGCCAGATGCTCCCCGTGAACCTCACGGCGACCACGTACGACGCGTATGGAAACATCTCCCCCAACTCACCGGTCGCGTGGTCGGTGGTGTCGGGCGGTGGAAAGATCACGGCCCTCAATGCGACGAGCGACGCGAACGGCGTGAGCGCCGCGCAGTGGACGCTTGGCACGGTCGCCGGCACGCAGGCGGCGCGCGCCGGCGTCGGTACGGCGATCAACGCCGATTTCCACGCGAACGCGAACGGCGGCAACCCCACGGCGATGCTCGTGGACGCCGGTGCCGCGCAGAGCGGCATGGTGGGGCGCACATTGACGGTGCCGCTCAGCGTCCGTGTCACGGATGCGTTCGGGAACGGCGTGCGCGGCGCGAACATCGTCTGGTCGGCCGACGACGGCTCGATCGTGCCGATCGGGTCGGGTACCGACAGCACCGGTCGCATGGGCGCCCGCTGGACGCTTGGCACGAAGACCGGTCCGCAGTCGGCGCTCGCGTCACTCAACGGTTCGACGCCCGTTCCGTTCGCGGCGGTCGCGACGGCGGCAGCGGTGAACGCGGCAGCCATCGAGACCGGCAATGCGCAGACGCAATCGATCAACAACACGCTGCCCCTGCCGTTGGTGGTGCGCGTGTCGGATTCGTTCGGCAATCCGGTGGCGGGCGTGCCCGTGAACTGGAGCACGGCCGGCGCGAGCGGAAGCATCGTGGTCGCGAACAACACGACGGACGCCACCGGCCGCTCGACGGCGCTGTGGACACTCGGCGTGACGGCCGGCCCCATGACGGCGCTCGCGAACATCTCCGGGCAGCCCATCCTGCAGTTCAACGCGACGGCCACCACGGTGGCTGGCGTGCCAGACACACTGAAGATCGTCGCCGGCAACAACCAGACCGGCAACGCCGTTGCGGTGCTGCCGGTGCCGCTCATCGTGAAACTCGTCGATACGCACGGTGTGCCGGTGAAGAATGCGAACATCGTGTTCGCGGTCGCGACGGGCGGCGGCTCGATGGCGAGCGCCGTCGTCACCACCGATTCCACCGGCGTAGCGCAGACGACGTGGACACTCGGTTCGCTGTACGGCGTGCAGACGGCGAGCGCGACGTACGGAACCAAGACCGTGCTCTTCTCGGCCACGG
>CAIRBD010000434.1 GCA_903876745.1 uncultured Gemmatimonadota bacterium | reverse complement strand
GTCTCGTACGTCTGCATCGCGCGCACGGCGCGGCGCAGATCGTCGACGGCGGTCTGCCATTGCCGCGCGTCGGGACCGAACGTCTCGCGGTACGCGATGCCCCGCACGCCCATCTTGCGCATCGCGTCGAACGCGGCGGGCGACGGCGCGGTGTCGGCGTACGTCGTCACGCCGTGGCGCAGCCCCTCGACGATCCCCATGCGCGCGCTCGCGAGGAAGTCCTCGTACCGCAGTTCGGCGCGCGCCGCGGTGAGCGTGCGGATCCACTGGAAGAACGAGTATCCCTCGAGGAATCCGCGCATCACGGTGAGATCGAGATGCGTGTGTGTGTTGACGAGTCCCGGAACGAGCATCACCTCGCCGAGGTCCTCGTCGCGTCCTTCGGGAGCGCCCGCGCGCGGTCCCACCCAGAGGATGCGTCCGCCCTGCACGACCACGGTGCCGTCGTGGATGGGCGGCGACGTGATGGGGAGCACCCATCGCGCGTGATAGCGGGTGGCGGGCGCGTCGTCGTGCACGATCAGGGCTGCTTGGGCGTGACGATCGTGCTGCGCCGCGGACACTCGCGGGTGGGCTCGGTGCCGGGGATGAACCAATCCGTGTACGCGTCTTCGGCCGGGCACTGCGGGCCGTGCAGCAATCCGGACCCCGCGTCGATGACGCGCGAGACGAGCGACGACGGACGCGGCCAGTCGGGGGGCGTGGGACGTCGCTCGTAGATCTCGCGCACGAACGACGTCCACGCGGGCGCGGCGAGCCGCCCGCCCTGCGCGTTGTTCATGATCTTCTGCGGATTGTCGAAGCCCATCCACACGCCGGCGACGAGGTCGGCGGTGTAGCCGATGAACCAGACGTCGGCGCCGTCGTTCGTCGTGCCGGTCTTCCCGCCGGCGGGGATGCGGATGTACTGCCCCACGCTCGCGAACGCCGTGCCCTTGCGGATGACGTCCTTCATCATGTCGACCATCAGCCACGCTTCCTCGCGCGACAGCACCGGCTCCATCACCGGTTCGGGCTTCCACACCACTTCGCCCTTCGCGTTCTCCACGCGGAGGATCGGGTTGGGTGAGGTGCGCACGCCGAGGTTCGCGAACACCGAGTAGGCCGAGATCATCTCGATGGGGAAGACGTCGGCCGACCCGATGTGGATGGAGGGGAACGGCGGCACCGGCGTGGTGATGCCGAAGCGCTTGGCCATGTCGACGACGCTCTGCTCGCCGAGCTCCATGCCCACCTTGATGGCGATCATGTTGCGCGATTGGTAGAGCCCGCGCCGCATCGTCATCGGCCCCTCGAACTTCATGTCGTAGTTCGAGGGCTGCCACGGCTTGGCGGTGTCGAGCTGCGGCACGATGATCGGCGAGTCGTCCACGAGATAACTCGGCGGGCGTCCGCTCTGGATGGCCGTCGAGTACACGATGGGCTTGAACGTGGAGCCCGGCTGGCGCTTGGCCTGTGTGGCGCGGTCGAACTTGGAGTCCTCGAAGTCGCGGCCGCCGACGAGCGCGCGCACCGCGCCCGTGCGCGGGTCCATCGCGACGAACGCCCCCTGCAGATACGGAACGACGCCGGAGACGACCGAATCCTCGGTGCCGCCCGAAGCGGCGCGCGCGAGGTACTGCTCGTACGTGCGATGCGGATACGCGCCCCATTGCCCACTCTCGACGGCACGAAGCTGCCGGTCGAGGGAGCGCTCGGCGGAGCCCTGCAGGTCGAGGTCGAGCGTCGTGTAGACGCGCAGTCCCTGATCGTAGAGTTTCTTGCCGAACTTGTCGTCGAGGAGCTTGCGCACGTACTCCACGAAGTACGGCGCCGTCTCTCCGGAGCCGCCGCGCCGGTGCGCGAGGCGCAGCGGATAGGCGGCGGCGAGCGACGCGTCGGCATCGCTCAGGGCGCCCTCCTGCCGCATGAGCGCGAGCACCGTATTCCGGCGCTGCACGGCGCGTTCGGGGAAGCGACGCGGATTGTAGCGTTCGGGCGCCTTGGGGAGCGCGGCAAGCATCGCGGCTTCGGAGGTGTTCAGTTCGCGCACCGACTTGCCGAAGTAGCGCTGGCTGGCGGTCTCGATGCCGTAGGCGCCGTTGCCGAGATAGATCTGATTCAGATACAGCTCGAGGATGCGGTCCTTCGAGTACTTCGCCTCGATGGCGCGGGCGACCTTGGCCTCGCGCAACTTGCGCGTGAGCGTCTTCTCGCGGGCGTTGAGGCGCTCGGGAAAGAGATTGCGCGCGAGCTGCATCGTGATGGTGGAGAAACCCTGCGCGATGCCG
>CAIRBD010000433.1 GCA_903876745.1 uncultured Gemmatimonadota bacterium | reverse complement strand
GGGATCTCGGAGACCGGCGCGAGGGCGGGTTCACCCTGCGGCCCCGTGATCGCTTCGCCGATCGGCGGGAGCGGCGCGAACTCCGCCTCGCCGAAGGTCGGGCCGGAGCCGTCTTCGATCAACGGTTCCGATGCGAGGTCGGGCGACACGGGCTCGTGCGCGGTCGGCATCTCGAGCACCGGCGGCAGCGGCACGGCGATGTCGAGCGGCGGGAGGAACGTGTCGGCGGCTTCGAAGCCGTCGAGCGGCGCGACCGCCTCCCCCCCGACGAACTCCGCGGGCTCGAGCCCTGCGAGCGGCGCGACGTCGTGCCCTGCCGCGAAGTCGTCGTCACCGAAGAGCATCTCCTCGGTGGAGTCGCGGCGCGGCGTGGCCGGAGGCGACTCCGGCCGCGCGAACTCGATGGGCGGCGGGGGCGCATCGAAGCCCAGCGGCGCGCTCTCGACGTCCGGGCTGGGGAAATCGAACGCGGACGCGTCGAGCAACTCGGCCGGCTCGGCCGGCTCGGCCGGCTCGGCCGGCGCGGCGTCGCCGAGCACGGCATCGCCGAACGCGGACGGCTCGTCGATCGGCGCGGCGGGTGTGCCGAACGCGGACGCGCCCTGCTCCGCGGCCATGCCGATGAACGGCAGGTCGTTGGAGAACGACGTGCGCGGCGTCTCGCTCGAGGCACGCACCGGCTCGTCGTGCGACGGCGCGAACGGCTCGTCGTGCGAGGGCTCGGCCGGCTCGACGGGCGCCTCAGCGCCCTGCGCCAACTCAGCCGGCGCCGCGAACGACGCGATCCCTTCATCGAGGTTGGACGCGCCCTTCTCTGAGAAATCCATCCCGAGGTCGATCAACCCGATGGTCTGGCGCGGGGCCCTGGGTGGCTCCTCGATCGCCGACATCGGGATCACCGGGGTGGGCGCGAGGGGCGACGAGGGGCGCGGCGGTGCTGCGTCGATGAACGGCAACGCGACCGGCGGCGCGGCGGCTTCCGCGCGGTCGAGCTCGGCGAGGAAGTCGAGGATCTCCTCGTTGCGCGGGTCGGCGTCGAGCACGCGCGTATACCACTCGCGGGCCTTCACGTCGTCGCCGCCGGCGCGGGCGATATCGCCGAGGTGGCGCAGGGCGATGAGATTCTCGGGATCGAGGCCGACGGCGGTCTCGAAGGTCGCGCGCGCCTCAGGGAAGCGCCCCGCCTCGTAGAGCGCCTGCCCGTAGACGACGTGCCCGTTCATGTTGCCGGGCTGGTCGGCGAGGTACTCGGCGCACAGCTTGATGGCCTCGTCGATATCGCCGAGTTTGCGATACTCGTTGGCAAGCGGCGCGAAGAACCGGCGGGGGTTCTCCTCGAAGCGCTTCTTCAGTTCGTCGATGCGGGCCGCTGGGCTCATCTGCTATTGATGCGGGGAAATCGGCGCGGGCACTCGCAGCGGCCATCGTTGCAAGCCCTCGAACATACCACGCGCCGACGAATGAAGTCAATCAGAAGTGCCGAAGTCACTTGCTTTTAGCTACCGCGTGCCGGTAATTTGCGAGGTTCTATCGAACGGCAGTGACCGACCGCTGTCCATCACCGCTTTTGCAAGGGAGTACCGCCCCGTGCTGCATCAGATGCGGAGCGCCGCGAAGTACATCTGGATCATCATGGCCGTCGCGTTCATCGGCGGCTTTTTGCTCGCAGAGACTTCGGGCCTCCTGGGCCGCTCGGCCGTGACGACGTCTACGATCGTCGCCAAGGTCAACGGCACAGAAATCCCCTACCTCACCTGGGCGAACGCGTCCCAGTCCATGGCTCAGCAACAGGAACAGCAGACCGGCCACGGCCTGACGCTGGACGAACGCCGCCAGGTGGACGACCAGGCGTTCAACCAGCTCGTGTCGGACGTGCTCCTCCAGCAGGAATACGAGAAGCGGGGCATCCGCGTCACGGATGAGGAGATCGTCGACCAGGCGAAGTACAACCCGCCGCCCCAGTTCCTGCAGTCGCCGCAGCTCCAGACGGACGGCCGCTTTGACCCGGCCAAGTACCAGCGGTTCCTGGCCAGCCCGGCGGCCCGCCAGCAGGGGATGCTCTCACAGCTCGAGGGCTATTACCGCTCGGAACTCCC
>CAIRBD010000432.1 GCA_903876745.1 uncultured Gemmatimonadota bacterium | reverse complement strand
CGGATGCGCGCGAGATGCGCCGCGGTATCGCCGGGCCGCTCGTTCGCCTCGAGGTCCCGGACGTTCATCCCGAGCAGTTCGGCCTCGGAATAGCCGCTCATGCGGCAATACGTCGTGTTCACCTCGATGAGGCGGCCGTCGAGGTCGGTCAGCCAGAACCCGTCCATCGCGGATTGCAGCACCGCGCGGCGCCACTCTTCACTCTCGCGCGGCGCGTCCCAGGACGGCGCGTCGCCGGGGTCGTTGTCCACGACGCCGGTCACGCGGCGCGCGATGCGCACGGCGCGCGGTGGCGGGTGATCCGGCCTGATAGCCTGCGGATGAGGCGCATGCGACCGCTCCTAGGAGCGCGGGGGGGGGATCCTGATACAGTATTGCCCGGAGCCGTGGAATGGGCGGAACGTCCAGTTTATGGACACCGTGAGCAAACTTGCTGCAAGGTCCGAACTTTCAGGCATCAGATCCCGACCGCGCCGCCGCACCCGGACGCGCGCCACCCAGCAAGGGTCGATGATGGCTCGATGACACAGTCCGCGCCGCACGTGCAAGAGGTCCTCGACGCGCTTCGCAGCGCGCACGGGCACGACGCGTCCGCCTACGACCGGCGTTTCCTGGCGACGGCCGTGGCACAGCGCGTGGAGGCACGACGCGCGTCGCATGATGCGGCATTGACCGAGGGCCAATACGCCCGCGCGCTGGCTGAGGACCCCGCCGAGGCTGCGGTGCTGTTGCACGCGTTGCGCGTCACCTTCAGCGAGTTCTTCCGTGATCCGCTCGCATTCGCGCTGTTGGAGCACCGCATCCTGCCGGCACTCGCCCAGTCGCGCGCCGGCGGTGAGTTGCGCGTGTGGTCGGCGGGCTGCGCGCTCGGGCAGGAAGCGTGGTCGCTGGCCATCCTGCTCGACGAGCTGCGGGCGCGCACCGAGCGGGCGCCGTCGTATCGCATCTTCGCGACCGACGTCTCTGACGCCGCGCTGCACATGGCGCGCGAGGGCGCGTACGACGCCGTCGCGCTGCGCAACGCGCGGCTCGGTCACGTCAACGCGTACTTCACGGCGCACGGCGACACGTTCGTCGTCGCGCCGCGCCTTCGCCCGCACGTGACCTTCGCCGCGTACGACATGCTCGACCCCCATTCCGGTGCGCCACCGGAGAGCCTGTACGGAGATTTCGATCTCATCCTGTGCTGCAACCTGCTGTTCTACTTCGAAGCAGCGGCGCGGCAACGCATCCTTGGCAAGCTGTGCAGTGCGCTCGCGCCGGGGGGGTATCTCGTGACGGGCGATGTGGAACGCGACGTCGTCGCCGAGCACGAAGCGTTGCGCGCCGTCGATGTCACCTCCACGGTCTTCCGGAAGCGAGGCCCCGCATGAAGCTCCACGACCTCCGCGTCGGGACGCAGATGCGTCTCGGCGTCGGTCTCATCCTCGCGATGGTGCTGGCCCTTGGCGTGCTGTCGCGCGTACAATCGGACGCGATGTGGACGCAGACAAAGGACCTCTACGAGCATCCGTTCCTGGTGCGCCGGGCCGTTGGCGCGCTCGAGGCGGACATCCTCTCGGTCGAGAACGCGCTGGACGATCTGTCGCGCGCCGCGAACGCGTCGCAGCGTGACGCGGCGCACGCCCGGATCGACGAGCGCACGACCGATGGCGACCGTCAGGTCGCGGTGCTGCATGAGCGGTACCTCGGCCCGACGGAAGACCTCGCCGTGCTGGAGCGCCGGCTGGCGGAGTGGACGAGCTACCGCGCCGAGACGGTCCGCCTGATCCAGGCTGGGAACGCCGCCGAGGTGGCCATTCGGCTACGCCCGGGGAGCGCGGGAGACACCCTGCTCACCGCGTTGCTGCACCAGCACCGCACGATCGACACGTTCGCCTCCGGAAAGGGCATCGAGTACTTCAAGCGCGCCGAAGAGACGCGCGCCTCCGTGCAGGCGACGCTTGCCGTCGTGCTCGCCGTGATCGTGCTCGTCGCCCTGGCCGTCGCGGGGCTGCTGCTGCACGGCATCCGGAGCCCGCTCGCGTCCCTCGAGGCGACCGCCGCGGCGTTCCGCGCCGGTTCGACGAGCGTGCGCGTCACGTACGCCTCGGCGAACGAATTCGGCGCGCTCGCGTCCACGTTCAACGCGATGGCCGACGCCATCGCCGTGGAGCTCGATGCGTCGCGCCGTGCCGCGGCGGTGGCCGACGCGCTCGTGGCGGCGAACGAGCTGGAGGTGTTCTGCCGGGCACTCCTCACGTCGCTCATGACGCACACCGACTCGCAGCTGGGGGCGGTATACGTGCTGAACGCGGCGAAGACGCGGTTCGAGCGCGTGGATGCCATCGGCCTCGACGGGGACGGCCGCGCGGGGTTCTCCGCCACGAGCCCCGAGGGAGAGTTCGGCAGCGTGCTCGCCACGCACCGGATGCAGCGCATCACCGACATCCCGGCGGATTCGCGGTTCCACTTCGCCGCGGTCAGCGGCACGTTCACACCGCGCGAGATCATCACGGTGCCCGTCCTCGCCGGCGACACGGTGGTCGCGATGATCTCGCTGGCGAGCCTGCGGAGCTATGGTGAACCGGCGGTACGCCTGCTCTCCGACATCTCGCACGTGCTGACGGCGCGCACGAGCGGGGTGCTGGCGTTCACGCAGACGCGCGAGCTCGCCGAGCGGCTCGATCACCAGAACCGCGAGCTCGACACGCAGAAGCGCGAGCTCTCCGCGCAGTCCAGCGAACTCACACAGCAGAACACCGAGCTGGAGCTGCAGCGCCGGCAGCTGGACGAGGCCAACCGCCTCAAGAGCGCGTTCCTCTCCAACATGAGCCACGAGCTGCGGACGCCACTCAACTCGGTGATCGCACTCTCCGGCGTGCTGCACCGCCGGCTGGCCGGCGCGATCCCCGAGCAGGAATACGGGTTTCTGGAGGTCATCGAGCGCAACGGCAAGGGCCTGCTGGCGATGATCAACGACATCCTCGACCTCTCGCGCATCGAAGCGGGGCGCGCCGACGTGAGCATCGGCCGTTTCTCGATGCGCGAACTGACGGATGACGTCGTCGCGATGCTCGCGCCGATCGCGGAGGAGAAAGGGATCGTGCTCGAGAACCGGATGGGCCGCGACCTCCCCCTGCTGGAGAGTGATGCGGACAAGTGCCGGCACATCCTGCAGAACCTCATCGGGAACGCCGTGAAGTTCACGGAGACCGGATCGGTCACCATCACGGCGCGCCTGCACGCGCGGCGGTTCTACGTCACGGTCACCGACACGGGGGTGGGGATCGCGTCGCAACACTTCGTCCGCATCTTCGACGAGTTCCGGCAGAGCGACGACAGCACCACACGCAAGTTCGGCGGCACAGGGCTCGGGCTGGCGATCGCGAAGAAATACGCCGCCCTTCTCCACGGCGACATCG
>CAIRBD010000431.1 GCA_903876745.1 uncultured Gemmatimonadota bacterium | reverse complement strand
TCGGTGAGCAGACGTTCGTTCTCGCTGAGCCGCTCGCGATACTGATAGGCCTTCACGAGCGCCGCGCTCGCCGCCGATGCGCCCGTGGCGTCGTTGGAGTACGACGACGCGATCCGGCGCCAGGCCATCGCGAAGGTGCTGTCGAGCGCGACCGCCTCCTCGAGCATGGCGCGCCCCTTGATGTTGTCGTTGGTCGCCGCGATGTACTGCACGGCCTCGACATACTTGCGGAGCGCCGGGAGCGAGGAAGTCGTCACGCGCTCGAGCGGGATGGACTCGTGCACGTTCTTCAGCGACTCGCCCACCTTGCCGCGGATGTCCTTCGACAGCGCGCCGAGCACTTCGACGAGCTCCGTCTGGCTCTTGGCCGTGCGGCGGAACTGCGCGAGTTCGGCGCCGCTGCTCGCTTCCACGAGCCGCGCGGCGATCACATAACTCCCGCCGAGCAGCGTGATCTCGCCGTCGAGCACCGCCTTGGCGCCCTCGCGGCTGGCCACTTCGCGCGCGAGCGCGAACGGCACCGACGCCTCGGTGGGGCGCTGCATCAGGCGCAGGATCTCGCTCACCGCGCTCTTGGTGAGCACCTTGAGGTTGGTCGACTGCGCGAGGTCGGTGCGGAGCGCCTCGGAGACGGTCACGCCGAGCGTGGAATCGCTCGGTGGACTCTTGAAGTCGGCGACGATGATCGTCTCCTTCGCGCCGAACTTCCCCTTGCCCATCAACGAACCCACGGCGCCGATCCCCATCGCCCGCATCACCATGAACGCGAGCACGAGCGCCGCGAACGCGCCCACCGCGATGCTCCCGCCGAGCCAGGTGCGTCGCCACGAGACGTGCGGGCTCGCCTTCATGGCGAGCGTCGCCATCGTGCCGTGCGCCGCCGTGTTCCCGCCCGGCGTGAACGACGGTGTTTGCGTGTAGGCGCGGTACGCCGTCCTCTGCACGTACGCGGTGAAGAAGATGATCGGCAGGCCGAGCAGCATCACGCCGAACGAACCGGGGAGCACCCAATCGGGCAACCCGATCACCGAGGTCGCCGCCCACGCGGTGAGCGCGACGAGCAGCGTGGCCGCGGCCCACATCGCCACGGCGCGCCCCGTGCGGATCTGCCCGCCGGCGAGGATCACCGGCGCGGCCGTCCCCGTGCCGCTCGACGTGACGGAGTCGAGCACCTTCACGATGTCGGCGCCCTGCTGCGGACGGTCGTCGGGCTGCTTCTCGAGGCACTTCATCACGACCTGCGCGAGCGCCGTCGGCACGTCGGGACGCAATTCGCGGATGTCGCGCGGCCGCTCGCTCATCTGCGCGGCGAGCAGGCGCGAGGGCGTCATGCTGTGGAACGGCGGCTTGCCGCACAGCAGTTCGTAGGCGAGCACCCCGAACGAGTAGAAATCGGCGCGATGATCGGTGCTCGGATCACCGGCACACTGCTCGGGCGCCATGTACGTGGGCGTGCCGATGGACGTGCCGGCCACGGTGAGCGTGCCGCCCGGCGCCGCGGTGCGCGACGCCGAGATGGCTTTCGCGATGCCGAAATCCGTCACCGTCGCGCTGCCGGCCGCGAGGAGCACGTTGTCGGGCTTGATGTCGCGATGCACGACGCCGTTCGCGTGCGCGAAAGCCAGCGCGCGCGCCACATCGCGCAGCACCGAGATCACTTCGCCGATGGGAAGCGGGCCGTGCGCGAGGCGCGCGCGCACCGATTCGCCTTCCACGTACGGCATCGTGAACCAGGGGAGTCCGTCGGCGTCGCCGGCGCCGAGCACGGGCACGATGTGCGGGTGCTGCAGCCGCGCGGCGAGCAGGATCTCGCGGTTGAAGCGCTCTACTGAGACGCCCGCGAGCAGTTCGGGCGCGAGCACCTTGATGACGACGCGGCGGTTGAGCGTGCGCTCGGTGGCCACGTAAGTGCGCGACATGCCGCCGCCGCCCAACTCCCGTTCGATCACGTACTGGCCCGCGATGGATTTATCGAGACGGGCGCGAAAGTCGTCCATGGGGCTCGCGGAAAAAAGGGAGTTCTATAGTCCCTTAATATGGTTGTAGCCGCGGCAGGGGCTAGAGGGCGGGAGGGCGCTGTTCTGGGCTCGGCCGGGCAACCGGCGGCGCTTCGCTGCTCAGTCGGGCTTTGCGAGCCCGTATTGCGCCAGCTTGCGGTACAGCGTGGCCCGGCCGATGCCGAGCTGCTTGGCCGCCAGCGACATGTTCCCCTCGAGCACGAACAGCGCATGCTCGATGGCGCGCCGCTCGAGCGCGGCGAGCGGCGTGATCTCGCTCGACGGTGTCACGGCCACGGCCTCGCTCGACGCGGCGGAAAGTCCCAGCGTCCGCACCACGAGTTTGGGCGGCAGGGCATCCACGCCGATGGGCCCGTGCCGGCGTGATACCATCGCGCGCTGCACGACGTTCTCGAGCTCGCGCACGTTGCCCGGCCAGTCGTAGCGCATGAGCACGTCCATCGCGTCGGGCTCGAAGTCGCGCTCCTCCGTTCCGAGCTCGGCCCAGAACCGGCGCACGAAATGGCGCACGAGCGACGGGATGTCCTCTCGCCGGTCGCGCAGCGGGGGCAGTTCGATCGGAAAGACGACCAACCGATAGAACAGGTCCTCGCGGAACCGCCCTTCCTTCACGAGCTGCTCGAGGT
>CAIRBD010000430.1 GCA_903876745.1 uncultured Gemmatimonadota bacterium | reverse complement strand
CTGCTCGCCGAGCGGAAGCTCACGCTCGAACTCACGGATGAGGCCAAGGCGCTCGTGGCGAGCGAAGGGTACGACCCCGCATTCGGCGCGCGGCCGCTCAAGCGCGCCATCCAGCGGTTCGTGCAGAACCCGCTGGCGCTGGCGGTGCTCGAGGGAAAGTTCAACGATGGCGATCACATCAAGGCCGTGGTGAACGGCAGCGTGCTGGCGTTCGAGAAGGCCTGATCGCGCGCGCGGCGGCGCGCGATCAGGCGCCGGCCGTCACTTGGTGCGGATCAGGATCAGCTCCACCGTCGCCGGCACGGCCGCCGCTCCGGACGACGACGTGATCGTGCCGGTGGCTCCCGCACCCACGCCAAAGCGCAGATATGACGCGCCACCCCCGCGAATGGGGAACGCCGCCGGCTTCGTGGGCGTGAGGGCGCGCGTGAGCAGCGGGAACTGGCCGAACCCCGTCAGCACGCTGCGGAAGTTCCAGCTGAGGAACGTGTACTTCGCGTCGACGGTGACGCCCGAGTTGTCGGTGAAGTTCGCGATCGCCATCTGGCGCTGCGCGGCGAGCAGGCCCCCGGGGATCGCCGTGCCGAACACGGCGTTGAAGTTGGCCATCCCCCACAGCGTGGTGTTGACGAGCGCGCGCGTGTACGTGGTGGGCGCGCTCGGCGACTGGTCGAGCGCGTAGCGGAGCAGCGACCAGATGGCGCCGCGCGTCTCGAGACTGTCATTGGGCGAATACGGCGCGTGCATCTCCGGCGCCGAGATGTAGTCGTAATAGTTCGAGAGGTTGCCCACCTGGAACGCGTTGATCGCGTTGAGCAACACCTGGCTGTTCGTGACCGCGCTCAGCGTGAGGTGGCCCTTCGGCTGGAGTCCGGTCACGCGGTAGTAGAGCATCTCCTCGGCGAGGTGCGCGAGCCCCTCGTCCATCCACACGTCTTCCCAGCCGGCGTTGTTCACGTACACGCGGCGCGTGTCGTTGATGAGGTGCTGCATCTCGTGGGCGAGCGTGCCCACGGCGTCGGTCTGTACGGTGTCCTTGCTCTTGAAATACTGGTTGTACACCTGCGCCGGGTCGACCACCGGCATGTAGAACATCTCGGCGTAGTTGCTGCCCGCGCAGGCGCTGAGTCCACTCTGTGCCGCGACCGGATAGATGTCGCGCGAGAAGTAGAAGCCGGCGATGTATCCGCCGGTGGAGCCTTTGGGGGTGAGCGCGTTCACGGCCGGCGTGAAGAAGATGACGATACGGCCGTTGTTGTCGATGTCGGTCGGCACGCCGAAGGCGGCGGTGTCGAGCGGATAGATGAGCGTGTCGAACGTCGTGGCGAACGCGGCGTAGTCGGCGTCGGTGAAGCCGCCGGCCGGTGACGCCGTGTCGGCGAGGATGATGGCGTTCTTCGACACGGCGCTCACGCGCGCCTTGCGTGTGGACGGATTCAGGCAGGCGTCGTTGACGTTGATGTTCATCGAGACGGTCGTGCCGACGGTCGGCGTGGCCGGCAGGCCGACGATGTTCTGCATCATCCCGCCGGCCGGGCGAGCGCGGGCGGTCTGGCGGAGCGACGTGAGCACCTGGCGCTCCTGCACGCGGCGTGCGACCTCGAACGCCTGCTGCCTCCGCAGGTCACGCCCCCCGGCGCGCGCACTCGCGAGCGGCAGCGCCGCCGTGGCGCCGAGCATCACGGGCGACGTCGTCGACGCGACGGTGCCCGCGGCGCTGAAGGCGAGCGGTACCGTCGGGAACACCGTGTCGCCCTTGAAGGGGATCAGCGCGTACTCGCTGCCGCTCGCTCCGCCGTTGATGCACACGCTGCTACGCTCGGTGCCGGTGAGCGAATGCATCTCGCCGACGGCGAGCGCGAGCGGCGTGACCGCGCAGTTGCTGGTGACGGTGATCGTCGCCTGCGCGGTGCGCACGTCTGCGGTCGCGGTGATGACCGCGATGCCCGGCGAGACGGCCGTGACGAGTCCCCCCGAGACCGTGGCGACGGTGGTCGCGGACGAACTCCACGACACCGTCTTCCCCGTGAGCGTCTTTCCCGAGGCGTCGACTGGCGTGGCGGTGATGGTCGTCGTCTGCCCGATCGCCAGCGTGGCGGCCGAGGAGGAGAGATTCACGCTGGCCACGACGCCACCGGGGGTGGACAACGTCGGGGTGCCGCCGCCGCTGCAGCCGAGCGCAGCGAGGAGGAGGAGCGCGGAGAGTGGTCGCATTGGGTTTATACCGGAGCGGGTACCAAAAGTTCGCTGGCGACACGCACGTTCGCCACTTCGCCCAGGGATAGTGATGTGGGTCACAACGGCGGACGGCGATTGGCGCGCGGTCGTCGCCGGGTGATAATACAGTTGCCGCGATTGCCGTTCGTCGCAGCGCCCGTTCGACCACCCCGCACTCCGCACATGCCCCCTTCGCGCGCCGAGCAGGATGCCGCCTGGATGCGCCTCGCCATCGACGAGGCTGAGGACGCGCGCGACGCCGGTGAAGTGCCGGTGGGCGCCGTGATCGTCCGCGACGGCGACATGGTGGCGCGGGGGGCCAATGCGATGCTCGCCGCGGGGGACCCCACGGCGCACGCGGAGCTGCTCGCCATCCACGCCGCCCTCGCCTCGCTGGGGACGCAGCGCCTGGAGGGGTGCACCCTGTACGTGACGCTCGAACCCTGCGCGATGTGCGCCGGCGCGATCGTGCTGGCCCGTCCCGAGCGCGTGGTGTTCGGCGCCTGGGACGACAAGGCGGGCATGGTAGGGAGCGTGGGGGACCTGCTGCGCCACCCAAAGCTGAATCACCACCCGGACGTGCTGGGCGGCGTGCTGGCGGAGGAGTGCGGAGCGTTGCTGCGGGTGTTCTTTGCCGAGCGGCGGTAGCCAAGTTTTCCCACTCCCACTCCCACTCGGGTCCCACTCGCACTCCGCTCCCACTCGCACTCGACCTCGCCCCCTCGCCCCTTGCCCTCCCACTCCGGGAGATGAAATGAATCCCGACCGACTGACCGTAAAATCCAGCGAAGCCATGAACGACGCGCTGTCCCTCGCGCGCAAACATGGCAATCCGCTCGTCCACGATGCCCACCTGCTGCGCGTGCTCCTCGACCAGCAGGACAGCATCGTCGTGCCCATCCTCAACAAGCTCGGCGTGCAGGTGCCGCAGCTCCGCGAGGCGTGCGACACCGAGATCGTGCGGTTTCCCAAGCAGAGCGACGCCAATCCGTCGGTGGCGCGCGAGCTCAACGCGGTGCTCGACAAAGCCGACGAAGCGGCCAAGGCGCTCGGCGACGAGTATGTGAGCACGGAGCACCTCCTGCTCGCGCTCGCGCAGACGAAGGGCACCGACAGCGCCGTGCTCCTCAAGAAGGCCGGCGTGCAGCCCAAGGCGCTCACGGAGGCGCTCACCGTGGTGCGCGGCGCGCACAAGGTGACCGACCAGACGCCGGAGAATCAGTACCAGGCGCTCGCGAAGTTCACGCGCGACCTCACCGAGGACGCGCGCAAAGGAAAGCTCGATCCCGTGATCGGTCGCGACGAAGAGATCCGGCGCGTGATCCAGGTGCTCGCCCGGCGCACGAAGAACAACCCCGTATTGATCGGCGAACCAGGTGTCGGCAAGACGGCCATCGTGGAAGGCCTCGCTCAGCGCATCGTGCGCGGCGACGTGCCCGAGGGACTGCGCGAGAAGAAGATCATTGGCCTCGACATGGGCTCACTCATCGCCGGCGCGAAATACCGCGGGGAATTCGAGGAGCGCCTCAAAGCCGTGCTGAAGGAAGTGACGGACAGCAACGGCCAGATCATTCTCTTCATTGACGAACTGCACACGGTGGTCGGAGCCGGCGCCTCAGAGGGCTCGCTCGACGCGTCGAACATGCTCAAGCCGATGCTCGCGCGCGGCGAACTGCACACGATCGGCGCCACTACGCTGGACGAGTACCGGAAGCACATCGAGAAGGACGCCGCGCTCGAGCGGCGCTTTCAGCCGGTGCAGG
>CAIRBD010000429.1 GCA_903876745.1 uncultured Gemmatimonadota bacterium | reverse complement strand
GCGGTGAGCAGGTGGTGGTGGACGGCCAGTCGCGTCTCACCGTGGGCGTGAAGGTGGATATCAAGAGCGCGCCGAACACGGCCGCGCCCCCGGCTCCGCCGGTTCCCGCGGCCGCGCCGAAGGCCGCGCCGGAGTCCAAGAAGTGAACTTCACCGCGCTGTTCATCCGCCGGCCGGTCATGACGACGCTCGTCATGGTCGCCGTGCTGGTGTTCGGCTCGCTGGCCTATCAGTCGCTGAGCGTGAGCGACCTCCCGGCGGTCGACTATCCGTCGATCACGGTGAGCGCCGGCCTCGCCGGCGCGAGCCCGGAGACGATGGCGGCGAGCGTGGCGACGCCGCTCGAGAAGCAGTTCACGACGATCGCCGGGCTCGACAACATGACGAGCACGAGCGCGCTCGGCAGCACGACGATCACGCTGCAGTTCACGCTCGACCGGAACATCGACGGCGCCGCCCAGGACGTGCAGAGCGCCATCAGCAAGACGCTGCGCGACCTGCCACCCGGCATCATCCCGCCGTCGATGAGCAAGCAGAATCCGGCGGACCAGCCGATCCTGTACCTCAACTTCCGCTCGAAGACGCTGCCGCTCTCGCAGCTCGACGAACTGATCCAGAACCAGGTGGCGCAGCGCCTGTCCACGGTGAACGGCGTGGCGCAGGTCTCGATCCTCGGCACGCAGAAGTACGCCGCGCGCATCCAGGTGGACCCCAGCAAACTCGCCGCACGCGGCATCGGTATCGACGAAGTGGCCAACGCCATCTCGTCGCAGAACGTGAATCTGCCGACGGGCGTGCTGTGGGGGCCGAACAAGGCCTACACGGTGAACGCCAACGGCCAGCTCACGAACGCGGCGCAGTACCAGCAGCTGATCGTCGCCTATCGCAACGGCACGCCCGTGCGCCTCAAGGACGTGGGGCGCGCGCTCGACGACGTGCAGAACAACCACATCGCGGGGTGGTATTACAACACCGCGGAGTACGCCGCCGGCGCGCGGGCCATCTCGCTCGGCGTGCAGAAGCAACCCGGCGTGAACACCGTCGCCGTGGCCGACGCCGTGAAGGACGTCCTGCCGAAACTCCGCGCGCTGCTGCCGCCGGCCGTCGAGTTCGAGATCTTCTACGACCGCTCCGCGGGGATCCGCGATTCCGTGCACGACGTGAAGCTCACGCTCGGCCTCACGATCGCGCTCGTGATCATGGTGATCTTCCTGTTCCTGCGGAACATCTCGGCGACGCTCATCCCCAGTCTCGCCCTGCCGATGTCGCTCGTCGGCACGTTCGGCGTGATGTACGCACTGGACTACAGTCTCGACAACCTGTCGCTGATGGCGCTCACGCTCGCCGTGGGGTTCGTCGTGGACGACGCCATCGTGATGCTCGAGAACATCGTGCGCCACATGGAGATGGGGAAGAAACCGATGCAGGCGGCGCTCGACGGCGCCGCCGAGATCGGGTTCACGATCGTCTCGATGACGCTGTCGCTGGTCGCGGTGTTCATCCCGCTGCTCTTCATGGCCGGCATCGTCGGCCGGCTGTTCCGTGAGTTCGCCGTCACGATCGCCGTGGCGATCCTCGTGTCGGGGGTGGTGTCGCTCACGCTCACGCCGATGCTCGCCTCGCGGTTCCTCAACGACAAGAACCTGCACGGGTCGCACAACTTCATCCTCGACGGGTTCGAGCGCGGCTACCAGTGGGTCTTCCGGCTCTACGGCACCACGCTCCGCTGGGTCATGCGCTACCGCCCCGTCGCGCTCGTCGCGATGGCCGTCACGCTCATCGCCACCGGCGTCGTGTTCCAGTTCGTGCCCAAGGGGTTCTTCCCGTCGGAGGATCAGAACCGCATCAGCGTGAGCACCGAGACGGCGCAGGGGACGAGCTTCGACGAGATGGTGACGCACCAGAAGGAGATCGTGAAGCTCGTCGTGGCCGACACGGAGAACGTGGCCGCGCTCATCTCGAACGTCGGTTCGTCGCAGGGCGGCGGGGCGGGCACGCCCAATCAGGGGCGGTTCACCATCCGCACGACACCGCGCAGCGAACGGCGCCTCTCGGTGGACGACATCATCCCGCAGATGGCGAAGCGGCTGCGCGGCGTGCCGGGGATCGCGGCGTACCTGCGCAACGATCCGGTCATCCAGATCGGCGGACGCGCGGGCAAGGGGCTCTATCAGTACACGCTCACGGCGCCCGACCTCCTCGTGCTCTACAAGGCCGGCGGCGATGCCGAGGCGCGTCTGCGGACCGTGCCCGAGATCATGGACGTGACCACGGACCTGCAGATCGCCAATCCGCAGGCATCGGTGGAACTCGACCGCGACCGCGCCGCGCTCTACGGCGTGAGCCCGGAACAGATCGAGCAGGCGCTGTACAACGCCTACGGCGCACGGCAGGTCTCGACGATCTACACGAGCAACAACCAGTACTGGGTGATCCTCGAGCTGATGCCGGAGTTCCAGCGCGACCTCTCGGCGCTCGACCTGCTGTACGTGCGCGCGAAGACGGGCAAGCTCGTGCCGCTCTCGTCGGTCACGCGCAAGGACCGCTCGCTGGGGCCGATGCTCGTGAACCACACGGCGCAGCAGCCGAGCGTCACGATCTCGTTCAACCTGCGCCCGGGCACGGCGCTCGGCGACGCGACCGTCGCCATCGAGAAGTCGATGTATGGCCAGCTCCCCGAGGGGGTGTCGGCGGGGTTCTACGGCGCCGCCCAGGTGTTCCAGGACACGCAGAAGGGACTCCTCGTCCTCTTCGTGATCGCCATCTTCGTGATCTACATCGTGCTCGGTGTGCTGTACGAGAGCTTCATCCATCCGCTCACGATCCTGAGCGGCATCCCGTTCGCGGCGTTCGGCGCGCTGCTCACGCTGCTCCTCACGCACACCGAACTCACGGTGTATGCGTGGGTGGGCGTGATCATGCTCGTGGGGCTCGTGAAGAAGAACG
>CAIRBD010000428.1 GCA_903876745.1 uncultured Gemmatimonadota bacterium | reverse complement strand
CCCGGCGCCGTTCGGGCCGAGGAAGCCGAACAATTCGCCGCGCGGCACGACGAGGTCGATGTTGTCGACCGCCGTGAAATTCCCATACCGCTTCGTGAGCGCCCGCAGTTCGATCATCGTTGCTCCCTTCGTGCCGACGACGTGCCGCCGCTGCGCGCGCGGCTCACTTCGCGTCCGTGACCTTGATGTGCAGATTGCCGATCAGCCGCAGCAGTTCCACCTGGCGCCCGAGGCCGCCCACGACGAAGCGCAGGTGCGAGGCGTCGGCCGGGAACTGCCCGAAGGTCGGATCGATCGCGACCCACCCCTTGAGCCACACTTCCGGCCAGGCGTGGTAATAGAACTTCCCGTTCACCCACGCCAGCCCCGTCGCGATGCGCGTCGGGATGCCGATGCTCCGCGCAAGCGCCGTGTAGAGCTGCGTGTGCTCGTTGCAGTCGCCCTTCCGGGTGCGCAGCACGTCGAGCGCGTTCGGCACGCTGAACACGATCTCCTTCTTGAGCGAGTCGTGCACCCAGGTGTTCAGCTTCTGC
Source organism: uncultured Gemmatimonadota bacterium (assembly GCA_903876745.1). Lineage (GTDB taxonomy): Bacteria > Gemmatimonadota > Gemmatimonadetes > Gemmatimonadales > Gemmatimonadaceae > Fen-1231. Next base: position 5,181 of record CAIRBD010000428.1, on the reverse strand, counting down.
GCGAGCACGCGCGGGTCGCGGTCGGCGCCGGCGATCGAGATGGCGAGCCGCATGATGCGCAGATCGTTCGACTGCAGCAGCGGTTCGCTCGCCAGCTCGGCGGCGAAGCGCGTCTTGAAGGCCGGGTCGTTGGCCAGCAGCGACCACGAGGGCACGAGGTCCGGCGCGGTCTCGCGCGTCACGACCAACGTGCTGTCGCGGAATCGCTGCCGCCCGCCGTCGAGGTCGAAGCCGCGAAGGTCGGCGCCCGAGAGTTGCGCCGTCAGCGTCGTGAGGTTCAGACGCCCCAGCGCCGCGCCGGCGGCGATCGCCGTGCGCTCGAGGATGTCGTCGCGCTTCGCGTCCTTCGCGCTCGCCGCCGTGCGGTCGCGCGCGATGCGCCAGTTCTGGAACGCGATCTCGTACGCCATGCGCCGCAGCGTGATCCCGCCGGGCTGCGAGCTCTGCACTACGCGCCCCTGCATGTCCACCCAGCCGGTGAATCCGCCGGCGGCTGCCTCCGGCTCCACTCGCCAGGCGCGCACCGTGTCGGTGAGCGCGCTCACCCACTCGCCCCGCGCGGCATCGAACGTCGCGCTGTCGACGAGCGTGAACAGCGACTCGGCGCGGATCGACAAGCGCATCGTCGACTGCGACATCGTCGTCGGGTTGAATGTCGGCAGCGCGTACGTCCGTCCCACCTTCGGCGTCTCTCCGAGCGCGACCACCAGCGGCACCAGCGTCGGCAGGTACACCGGCCCGCGCACCGCGATGCGCTGACTGTCCGGCTTGGTCTGATCGGGCGTCGAGATCGCGAACACGATCGACGAATCGCCGTCCGTGCGCCCCCCCGCCCGCAGCGGCGCGTCCTGCGATTCGATCTGCACCTCGAACCGCTGCAGCGCGAGCGCGCGCGACAGCTTCACCACGCTGCGCGCCGACGCGCGACGGGACGTGCCCGCGATCGGGAGGTCGGCGACGAAGTAGTCCACGACGTCGATCCCCGCCCCCGTCGTATCGATCGTGTTCGAGGCGAACCCGATCTGCCGGCCCCCCTGCTCGACGACGAAGAACGTCGCGCCGGGACTGATGCGCTGCGCCATCTCCGCCAACCGCTGCGGAGCCGAGACGTACAACTCCCGGCGTGCCAGTACGGCGAGGCCGCCCAGCCACGCCACCAGGATGGCGGCGGCGAGCGCGAGGCGCCGGCGTCCTCGGCGCGCGATGAACGTGTGCGTCACTCAGCCACTCTGCGCGTCGCGCGCGCGGCGGTAGTATGCTGCCGCCTCCGCGGGACGTCCCATGCGGTCGAGGACGATCCCGACTCCCTTGAGCGCACGCCAGTTCTCACCGTCGAGCTCCGCCGCCATCTCGTACGCGGCGAGCGCGTCGGGAAGGCGGTCGATCTTGTTCAGCGCCTCGCCCAGATAGAAGTGCGCCTGCGCCGAGGCGCTGTCGAGCTTCACCAGGCGGGCGAGCGGCTCCACGGCGTCGCGCCACTTCGCGCGCCGGCACGCGAGGATCCCGAGCTGCAGCAACAGGTCCGGATCGTCCGGGTGCACCTTGGTCGCCCGCTTCAGTTCCGCCTCCGCGTCGTCGTAGCGAAGACGGCCGCTCAGGATCGTCGCACGCGCGCATCGCAGCGGTACCGATTCCGCCCCCGCGTCGATGGCGCGCTGCAGCACGCCGAGCGCGGCGGCGATGTTGCCCCGCTTGTCGAGCGCCGCCGCCAGCGAGATCGCCGTGCGTGCGTCGCCGGGATGCGCCTCGTGCTGGCTCTTGAGCTCGTCGAGCGCGGGCAGCGGCGTCGGTGGGTTCGGTACCTTCGGCACGAGCCGTGGTGTGAGCGGCGGACGCATCACGCGCGGCGAGATATCGTTCGCCGCACGCGCAGGCGTCACCGTCACGCTCGGCGCAGCGACCGGGCGCACGGCGCTCGCTGCGGCGGATAGGCGCGACGGTGCCGCGGGGGGCATCTCGCGCGTGCTCGGCACGGAGCCGGCTCCCCAGGCGTTTCGCGCTGCCATCGGTGACGGAGCCGCCTGAGTGACCGGCGGCGTCGGGCTCGATCGCGGGACCGGTGCGGCGACGCGCACGGTGGCGACCGGCGATGCCGGCGCGCGCGCCGCCGTCGCGGTGGATGGCACCGTCTCGACCGCCGCGGTCCCGCCGCGCGATTCCGAATCGTCCGCGGAGTCATAGGTCCACTCGCCGCACACCGGCAGTTCGCGATACGCCGCCGGCGCGTCGCTCTCCACGGTCGTGCGCGCCGCCGGCGCGACCGGAAGCAACGGCGTCTCTTCGAACGCGCCGAGCGGAAGCTGGTCGCCGTCGCCCGCCGGAACGCCCCAGAACGAATGGTCTGCCGTCATCGCGTCACGTGATGGCGAGCGACGTCTCGGCGTTCAGCCAGGCGAGATACTTGGCGTTCCCCGCCTCGACCGGCACGGCGAGTAGTTCCGGGAGGCGATACGGATGCAGTTCGTCGAACGCCGCCTCGAGCGCAGCGAGGCACGCTGACCGCGTCTTCAAGAGCACGACGGTCTCGGTTTCCTCCGCGAGTTTTCCCTCCCAACGGTAGAACGACTTCGACGGAGCAGTGATCGTTCCGGAAGCGATCAATCGTCGAGCGAGCAGTGCGCGAACCAGCGCCTCCGCCTCGACGGCGTTGGCGACGGTCGTGAATACCAGCATGGCGTCGTTGTGCGGCATTCGGACAAATCTATCAGCACCCGCTTGTGCGCGTGCAGTGTTTCCGTGATCCAGTTTCCGCCATCGGCGGGCTCTCCGGCCGATCGACGGTCGGCGTGCCTCGGCCCCGCCGCTTGTTTCCCCCTGCGGTCGCGTCCAGTTTACACAGGCTATGCCCGAAGAAGCGCTGATCATCCGCGGTGCCCGCGAGCACAACCTCAAGAACATCGACGTCACCATCCCACGGGACCGCCTGACGGTCATCACGGGACTCTCGGGGTCGGGCAAGTCGTCGTTGGCGTTCGACACGATCTTCGCCGAGGGACAACGCCGCTACGTCGAGTCGCTCTCCGCCTACGCCCGCCAGTTCCTCGGGCTGATGGAGAAGCCGGACGTCGACGCCATCGAGGGGCTCTCCCCCGCGATCTCGATCGAACAGAAGACCGCCGGCCACAACCCGCGCTCCACGGTCGGCACCGTCACCGAGATCCACGACTACCTGCGCCTGCTCTACGCGCGCGCCGGCACGCCGCACTGCGCTGAGTGCGGCCGTCCCGTCGAGCGGCAGAGCGCCGGCCAGATCGCCGATACCATCCTCGGCTGGCCCGCCGATACGCGCATCGAAGTGCTCGCGCCCCTCGTGCGCGGCCGCAAAGGGGAGTTCCGCGAGCTCTTCGAGTCGGCGCGCAAGCAGGGCTTCGTGCGCGCCTACGTCGACGGCGAGGCGATCGAACTCGCCGAGCCGCCCAAGCTGAACCGCAAGCTCAACCACGACGTGTCGGTCATCGTCGACCGGCTCGTCGTGCGCACCGACGATCGCGGCCGGCTCGCCGACTCGCTCGAGACCGCGCTGCGGCTCGCCGACGGGCTCGTCGAAGTCGTGCGCCACGGCGCCAAGCGCGAGACGCAGCTCTTCAGCGAAAAATACGGGTGCCCGTCGTGCGGCATCTCGATGCCGGAGCTCGAGCCGCGCCACTTCTCGTTCAACTCCCCGTTCGGCGCCTGTCCCGCGTGCAGCGGACTCGGCACGCGCCGCACCGCGAGCGCCGAACTCGTGCTCGGTGATCCGAGCATCTCGATGCTCGAGGGCGTCATCCTCCCGTGGGGCGAACCCGACGGATACCTGCGCCGCGTCATCCTGCCGGGGCTCGCCAAGCAGCTGCACTTCGAACTCAACGCGCCGTGGGGCAAGATCCCGCAGAAGGTGCGCGACGTGCTCCTCTACGGACAGCCGAAGAAGAAGAGCGAAGAGGGAGACGCGCGCTGGGAGGGCATCCTCTCCAACGTGCAGCGCCGGTACAACGAGACGACGAGCGACGCCATCCGCGCCGAACTCGAGGAGTACATGGTCGTCGCCGTCTGCCCGGAGTGCAGCGGACTGCGACTCAAACCCGAGTCGCTCGCCGTCACGATCGTCGGCCGCAACCTCGGCGAGTTCGGCGAGTTCTCGGTGAGCGACGCGGCGGCGTTCGTGGAGTCCGTCGTGCTGCGCGCCCCCGGACGCGCCGGCCTCGACGCCGACATCGCCGGCCCGATCCTCAAGGAAGTGCGCGAGCGGCTCCGCTTTCTCGTCGACGTGGGGCTCGATTACCTCACGCTCAACCGGAGCGCCGAGTCGCTCTCCGGCGGCGAGGCGCAGCGCATCCGGCTGGCCACGCAGATCGGGTCACGCCTCGTCGGCGTGCTCTACATCCTCGACGAGCCGAGCATCGGCCTGCATCAGCGCGACAACGCGCGCCTGCTTGCCACGCTCAAGCAGCTCCGCGACCTGGGCAACACCGTGCTCGTCGTCGAGCACGACGAGGAGACCATCCGCGAGGCCGATCACCTGATCGACCTCGGCCCCGGGGCGGGGAAGCATGGCGGCGAGGTGATCGCTGAAGGGACCGTCGCCGAGGTGCTGGCGAACCCGAACTCGCTCACCGCGCAGTATCTGAACGGGTTGAAGCGCATCGCCGCGCCGGGCGCACGGCGCGAGCGGGATGCCCGGCGCGTGCTGCGCGTCGAGGGCGCCACCGAGCACAACCTGCAGAACGTCGACTTCGAGGTGCCGCTCGGGTTGTTCGTCGCCGTCACGGGCGTCAGCGGATCGGGGAAGAGCACGCTCGTCGAGGACATCCTGCACCGCGCGCTGGCACGGCACTTCTACCGGGCGCGCGTCGTCCCCGGCGCGTACAAGCGCATCACGGGGCTCGAACATCTCGACAAGATCATCGACATCGACCAGAGCCCCATCGGTCGCACGCCGCGCTCGAACCCGGCCACGTACACGGGGCTCTTCACCCCCATCCGCGATCTGTTCGCGGAGATGCCCGAGTCGAAGCTGCGCGGCTACGGCCCCGGCCGTTTCTCGTTCAACGTGAAGGGCGGCCGCTGCGAAGCATGCCAGGGCGACGGGCTCGTGAAGATCGAGATGCACTTCCTTCCCGATGTGTATGTCACGTGCGAGACGTGCAAGGGGAAGCGCTACAATCGCGAGACATTGGAAGTGCGCTTCCGCGGGATGAGCAT
>CAIRBD010000427.1 GCA_903876745.1 uncultured Gemmatimonadota bacterium | reverse complement strand
CGCGAACGCGGTCAAGCGGTCGACGCTCGGTGTGCGCGAGGCTACGCTCGCGGAGTTCGGTGCCGTGAGCGAGGAGACGGCGCGTGAGATGGCGCTCGGCGCGCGAGAGCGCGTCGGTGCGGACGCGGCGCTGGCGGTCACCGGAGTGGCCGGGCCATCGGGCGGCACGCCGGAGAAGCCTGTGGGGCACGTCTGTTTCGCCGTGGCGCTCGGCGGGGACGTGCACACCTTCAAGGCGAATCTTTACGGCGACCGTGCCGAAATTAGAGAACGGGCGGCGCAGGCCTCCCTGAACGCACTGCGCCGGGCGCTGGCACGCACGGTCTCCTGAAGCCGGGACGGCGCGCCGACCCCGGCGCCGAGACCGATCCGACGCGAAACAGCAGGCTGTCCTGCCCGTAATGCTGTCAGGGGTGCCGCGGACTGGCATCACGGCAGGTCATTTCTGGCACGCCGGTTGCACCTATGAGCACCGAGTAACGACCTTTAGAGACGATGACCGACCAAACCGATACGAACACCGACGATTCACGCGGCGACCGCGACCGATTCGATCCGTCCGAAGAGTTCTCCGAGGCGACGTCCGATGCGGCCGTCATCCTCGGCGCGCTCGAGCATCAGCTCGCGGAGCAGAAGGACAAGTACCTTCGGCTCGCGGCCGAGTACGACAACTTCCGCAAGCGCGCGACGCGCGAACGGCAGGAAGCGGAGCTCAAGGGGATGGGACTGCTCATCCGCGGCATCCTCGACGCGCTCGACGACCTCGGGCGTTTCGCGCACGTCGATCCGGCGCAGACGGAATGCGCGGCCGTCGTGCAGGGCGCCGAGATGGTGGAGAAGAAGCTGCTCAAGTCGCTGGCGGGGCACGGCCTCGAGCTGGTGAGCCCGGCTGGACAGCCGTTCGACCCCGCCACGCAGGAAGCGCTCACGACGATGCCCGCCGCGAATCCTGATGAGGACGGCATCGTCGCGCAGGTCTATCAGGTGGGCTACGTGTTCAACGGCATGCTGCTGCGCCCCGCGCGCGTGATCGTGAAGCAGTGGACGGCGCCAAGCGGCGCCGACGCGTTCTAGGCGCACGCCGAACCCGATGGCACAGAAAGACTATTACGCCGTCCTCGGCGTGCCCTCCACGGCGACGGCGGAGGAGATCAAGAAGCAGTACCGCCGTCTCGCCAAGGAACACCATCCGGACTCCAACAAGGGCGCGGTGAAGTCGGCCGACCGCTTCAAGGAGATCTCGGAGGCGTATCAGGTATTGGGCGACGAGAAGAAGCGCGCCCAGTACGACGAGATGCGCCGCCTCGGCGCGTTCGACGGGTTCGCGCCGCGCGGTGCGCGGAGTTCCTCGCGCGGCGGTCCGCCACCGGGCGCTGCGGGCGGGAGCTACAAGTTCGACGAGTTCGACATCGGCGGACTCGGCGGCGGACTCGGCGACCTGTTCAGTTCGATGTTCGGAGGCGGCGCCGGCGCACGCGCGCAACGGGCGGGCCCGGAGCAGGGGCAGAGCGTGGAGACCACGCTCGAGGTGCCGTTCAAGGTGGCGGCGCTCGGCGGCAAGGTGCCGATCGAGCTCGACGTGACCGAAGAATGCGCGACCTGCAAAGGGAGCGGCGCCGCCAAGGGATCGAAGATCAGCGTGTGCCACGAGTGTCAGGGGCGCGGCTCGATCTCGTTCGGGCAGGGCAGTTTTGCCGTGAGCCGCCCCTGTCCCGCGTGCCGTGGCACGGGCAGCGTGCCAGCGGAAGCGTGCGGCACCTGTGGCGGCGCCGGGGAACAGCGCTCACACAAGAAGCTGCTCATCAACGTGCCCGTCGGCGTGGACACCGGGTCGAAGATCCGGCTCAAGGGGCAGGGTGGGCGCGGTCAGCACGGCGGCGCGAATGGCGACATCATGGTGACCTTCCAGGTGAAGGACGATCCCACGTGGTCGCGCGACGGACTGGACCTCGTGGCGAAGGCGCCCGTGAACGTGGCGCAGGCGGCGCTCGGCTCGAAGGTGAGCGTCGAGACGCTCGACGAGAAGCGCGTGTCCATCAAGATCCCCGGCGGCACGCCCACGGGGAAGCGGTTCCGCGTGCGCGGCCACGGCATCAAGAAGGAAGGGAAGCACGGCGATCTCATCGTGGAGATCGAAGTGATGGTCCCGGAGAAACTCAGCGTCGACGCCGAGCGGCTGATGAAGGAGTTCGCGAAGGCGGCGGGGTTGGAGTACTGACGGCCTGTTCGCTGCTGCGCGCCTACCAGCGCAGGACGTCGGACCAGTGGGTCGGTGCGAAGGCTGGTGAGATCAACAGTCCGACCAGCGCGTAGGCGCCGAGTACCGACGGCAGGCTGAGGTTGTTCCGCCCGTTGTAGTTCGCGATGGGCTGCACGATGCCTCCCACGATCAGTCCGCCGGCGATGCCGTAGAGCGCGCCGCGGCCGTAGTCGTAGCCATCGGCGCGCTGCAGTGTGCGGACATCGCCGCGCGGCACGCGGATCATCCCCGCGTCACCCCGAATGACGAGCGCGGCGCTGTCGATGTCGAACAGGCGGCCCTGCGTCACCTCCGCGGGAAGGGTGCGCGTCGTCCAGCGGAGACGGTCATCGGCGAGCAGCGGACTCTTCGCACCGAATGTCTCGAGCGGCGACCAGCGCGGCTCGGCGGCGACGTAACCGATGCCGTACCCCACGGGCATCGCGAGCACGGGGAAGAACGCCCCGGCCGGTCCCAACAGCGCGAAGGGCGAGAGCCACTGCACGCCTGTCCGGAGGCCGCGCATCCCCGCGGCGGCGCCATCGGGCGCCTGATAGACGGCGAGGCGTCGCAGCGTTCGTACGTCCTGCGCGACACGACCACGTACCGACGCCGCGGAGTCGGGCGTGGGACTGAGGTACAGTCGCCCGCGCACGAGCGAGTCGGCGATGCCCTCCACAAAACCGCCCGATCCGTCGGGGCTCTCGAAGTGCAGACGGAGCCCCGCCGTGAGCGGCGAGGACAGTGTAGCCGATGCATACGCGTTGCTGCGCTTGGTGAACAGCGCGTGGACCGAGTCGGGACGCAGGTTGTACGCGCCGCCCGTGTAGAAATCGACGGCCAGCGGCGCGAAATAGCCGCCGATGTCCACGAGGAGCCACGGCGACAGTGAACGCTGCACGGCGCGCGTCGCGGTCGGGAACGTGTCATAGGTGATCCGCACGACGTGTTCGGCGCCGCGCCGCATCGTCGTGACCAGCGGCGTCCTGCCCGCGACCACGCTGTCGACCGTGACGAGAGCGCCCGGCGGGTCGGAGGTGACGGGGATGACCTGCGTCGTGCCGTGCACGAGGCTCGCGCAGCCCAGCGTGGCGAGCGACAGCGCGAGTGTCACGACACACCGGGTGACACCGCAGACGCACTTCTCGCGCATTCGGCCTCTGGTCGAGTCGCCGTGCAGCGGAATCGCGACGGCGGTGACTAGAATGTTCGGCGACGCCACGCCGAGGGCAATGCGACCGTCACGGCAGCGACGGTAACGTACGCGCCTGCGCGGCGCGCTCGGCGCCTCGCCCTACGCGCGCGCGATCGCTGGCCGAGAAGCCTCGATGAACCCGCCCCCGAGCACACGCGTGCCGTCGTACAGCACCAGCGACTGCCCCGGCGCGATGGCGCTGATCGGTGCGTCGAGTGCGAGTTCGATCTCGCCGCCATCGAGCCGCGTGATGCGCGCCTCGACGAGCGGTGCGCGGTGCCGTACGCGCACCTGCACGGCAGCGCCGACGCGCGGCGCATCGGCCACGAGCCAGTTCACCTCACGCGCCGTCACGCCGGAGCCGAGCAGCGCCTCGCGCGGCCCGATCACCACCTCGCGCGTCTCCGGACGCAGCGCCACCACGAACACCGGCTCGGCGAAACCGCCCGGCAGTCCCTTGCGCTGGCCGATCGTGAACTGCGCGAAGCCGTCGTGCGCGCCGACGACGGTGCCGTCGAGCGTGACGATGTGCCCGCGCGAGAGCGCGGGCGCGTCGGCCGGCAGCTCGCGGCGCAGGATCTTCACGTAGTCGCCGTCGGGAACGAAGCAGATCTCCTGGCTCTCGGGCTTGTCGGCCACGCGCGGCAGGCCGAGCTCGCGCGCGAGGGCGCGCGTCTCGGGCTTGGTCATCGTGCCCACGGGGAGCAGCAGGCGCGGGAGCACGGCGCGATCGATGCCCCAGAGGAAATACGTCTGGTCCTTGTTGTCGTCGGCGCCGCGGTGCAGTTCACCGTTCACGACGCGCGCGTAGTGCCCGGTGGCGATGAACTCGGCGTCGATGCCGTCGGCCTTCGCCACGAGATCGCTGAACTTGGTGAACGTGTTGCACCGTACGCACGGGATGGGCGTGCGGCCGCGCGCGTACTCGGCCACGAAGTCGGTGATCACGTCGCGGCTGAAGTGGTCGACCATATTGAGCACGTAGTGCGGCACGCCGAGTTTCTCGGCCACGCGGCGCGCGTCGCTCGTGCTGTCGAGCGAGCAGCACGGGCGGTCGGGGAGGTCGTGGCCGTCGGCGAAGAGCTTCATCGTGACGCCGACCACATCCCATCCGTCGCGCACGAGCAGGGCGGCCGCGACCGATGAGTCGACCCCTCCGCTCATCGCGACGAGGACGCGGGGCGTGTTGCTCACGCCGACGCGAGCTCTCGCGCCTTGCGCGCGAGCATCGGGAACACGGTGCTCACGCGGTCGATGTGCGCGTCGGTCGTGAGCACGCCGACGCTCATCCGGATCGCGGCCGCCGCGAGCTCGTGCGGCACGCCAAGCGCGAGGATGACGTGTGACGGCGTTACGCTCCCGCTCTGGCACGCCGAGCCTCCGGAGCACGCGATCCCCGCGAGGTCGAGCGCCATCTGCATGCTCTCGCTGTCGGTACCGGGAACGGAGAGGTTCAGTATATGCGGTGCGCGCTCGGCGCCGTGGCCGTGAACGACCGTATCGGGGAGCGCCGCGACGATCGCCGCCTCGAGACGGTCACGCAGCGCGCGAAGTCGCGCGCTCTCGCGCGTGTGTTCGGCGAGTGTGAGTTCCATCGCCGTGGCGAGGCCGACGGCGAACGGCACGTTCTCCGATCCCGGGCGACGGCCGCGGTCCTGCGACCCGCCGTAGAACAGCGGCTCGAGCGTGAGCCCGCGACGGATGAACGTGGCGCCCGCGCCCTTGGGTGCGCCGAACTTGTGCCCGCTCACCGTCAGCAGGTCCACCGGCAGCGTGCGCGTGTCGATCTCGATCTTGCCGAACGCCTGCACGGCGTCGGTATGAAAAAGCACGCCGTGCTCGTGGCAATGCTCGGCGAGCGCGCGCACCGGCTGGATGGTGCCGATCTCGTTGCTCACCCACATCACGCTCACGACGGCCGTGTCGGCGCCGATCTGCGCGCGCGCGGCGTGGAGATCCAGAGTGCCCGTATGGTCCACGGCCAGCAGGCGTTCGTCGGCGCCCTCGTGGGCGCATTCGTGCACGGACCCCAGCACGGCCTTGTGTTCGATGGCGCTGCAGGCGACGCCCGACCGTGTGTGCGTGCGGTTCGCGCGCCACGCGCCGAGGATGGCGAGGTTGTCCCCCTCCGTGCCGCCGGAGGTGAAGCAGATCTCGTCGGGATGCGCCCCAAGACAGGCGGCCACGCGCTCGCGCGCTTCATCCACGGCGGTGCGCGTTTCGCGCCCCCAGCGGTGCGTGCTCGAGGCGTTGCCGAACCGCTCGCTGAAGTACGGGCGCATCGCCTCGAACACGTCGGGGCGAACAGGGGTGGAGGCGGCGTGGTCGAGGTATATCGGGGAGTCCATCCCGGAAATATAACCGTCCAGGGCGCTTCCCCCCGCCGTGCCGTCTAGAGCGACGACACCTCGAGCGACATCGGGTCGTCCACGCGAACGGTCTCCGCCGTGAAGAACGGCTCGCCGTAGCGGCACCGGATGAGCGAGCCGTAGTGCACCGCCTGATGACGGACGAGATCGTACAGCGGCTCGCCGTTGGGATACAGCTCGCCCGCCTGCACCGCGTCGTCGAACTGCGATGCGAAACACTGGATGGCGCGCAGCTTGGTCTCGAAGTCGTCGGAGATGTCCACGACGAACGTCGGCTTCGTGTTGTCCTCGCGGTACGCGATGGCGTGCAGGATCTTCAACGGCCGGTGTGGCGGCTGGTCGGGCGCGACTTTCGCGAGTCCGGCGACGAAGCAGGCGTCGCGCACGAGCTGTGTGGTGGCCGTGTGGTCGGGATGGCGGCCGGTCGGCGCGTGCGTGAAGATGAGCCGCGGCTGGTGCCGTCGGATCACGTTCGCCAGGCGGGCACGATTCTCGAGGGAGGCGACGATGCCGGCGTCGGGGAACTCGAGGTTCTCGCGGAGCGCCACGCCGAGCACCGCAGCGCTCTGCGAGGCCTCCTCGGCGCGGGTGGCGGCGGAACCGCGCGTCCCCATCTCACCCTGCGTGAGGTCGAGGATCCCCACCCGGTGACCGAGGCGGGCGAGCTTGGCGAGGGTGCCGCCGCAGGT
>CAIRBD010000426.1 GCA_903876745.1 uncultured Gemmatimonadota bacterium | reverse complement strand
CTCCTGCGTCACGTCCTCCGCCCAATCGCGGTCGCCGAGCCGGCGCGTGAGGTATCTCACGAGACTCTCGTGGTACGTGCGGAAGAGACGTTCAGCGTCGGCGGTCATCCGATCACCAGTCGAGCACCACAGCGGCGAGCGCTGCCGCGCTGAGTTCGGTCACGCCGTCTTCGGCGATCTCGATGGCCACGGCGTGCCCCTGCACGCGCACCTTCTCGCCCACCGCAAAGAGCTTGCCGAGTTCAGGCACGCGCTGCACGAGCGCGAAGTACGCGGCCGAGTACGCTTTCACCTTGATCGTGCGCGTCGGCGCGGCCACGGCGCGCGTGTCCGTCCACACACCGTCGCGTGCCGTGAAGGCGCGGTCGGCGGCGCGGCGAATAGTCTCACTGGGCGCTGCGTCTTCGGCGAGCGACGTGGCGTCACGCCGCTGCGCGGCCATGCGTGCCGATTCGAACTGCGCGGCGGGCGGCGGCGGGGCGGCAGAGAGCATCGGGCGCGTTGCCTTGGTGGACGACGCCACGCCACCCACGACGCCACCGGCGATGCCACCGTTCGGGCCGTTCACCGGCATCGGCCGGTTCATTCCCGGCTCCTGCACCAGATACGACGTGAGCTCCGTGGGGATGCCAAAGCGTTCACCAAGCTGCTTCAGCTCACCATCGAGCTCCGCGTTGCCACCCAGGCGCCGACGCTCTGCGCTCAGATAGCCCACGCGTTGCGTGGCCCACAGGCGCGCGACGAACGCGTTCTCGCTCGAACGCGCGGGAAGCGACACGCGCCCCGTCCACCGCACCGGTCCCTCGGGAGACTGCCCTTCGATCACGAGCGTCGCATGCTCCTGCGCGCCGGCATAGCGCGCCATCACCACGAGATCCTGTCCCGCGAACAGGTCGATCGCCCCCTGCGGCTGCACTCCGTACACGCGCACACCATCAAGATGCAGCCGCACGTCGGTCGCCACCGGCCGCGTGAGCCGCTGCGCCACCACACTCACCGCGCGCTCCACCGATTCCTCGGGGCGCACGAAGGTCGCCGTACCGCGTCCCTGCATCGCCAACTGTTCGAGCAGGCCGGCGTCCACGTCTGCGCCGATACCGAAAGTGAACACACGGCGCGCGCGGCGTAAATCACCCGCACGGCGCGCGATGGCGTCGGGGCGCGATTCGCCCACCGTGGGCGCGCCGTCGGTGAGGAACAGGACGAGCGGCAGACGGTCGGCCGGGCTGTCGGCGGCGAGCGCTTCTTCGAGTGCGCCCATGATGTTCGTGCCGCCGTTGGCGCGGAGGTTGTCGAGGTACTCGGTGGCCGAACGCACCGCCTGGGCCGTGGCCACGCTCCAGCCATCGCGGAAGGTGCGCACGTCGCTCGAGAAGTCGATCAGGCGAAAACGGTCCTGCGGCGTGAGCGACTGCAGCAGCTGCCGCCCGGCAGCGCGCGCCTGCTCGATCTTGCGCCCCGACATCGAGCCCGACACGTCGATCACCAGCACGATGTCGCGCGGCATCGCACGCACCGCCGCGGCGGGCGGCGACAGCGTGATCAGCGCGTAGCCGTCTTCGCCGCTGGGCGCGTGCGCGAGCAGCGAGATCGCCGCCGCGTTGCGCGCGCGCACCGGCACGAGCACGGTCACCGGGCCGCGGGCGAGGTCGGTGCTGAACGTGCGGCGATTGCCGATGTGCTCCGAGCGAAGGGCGCTCGTCGGCGAGTAGGCCTCGCCGAGTGATGCGTCGTCGGAGTAGGCGAGCGTGAG
>CAIRBD010000425.1 GCA_903876745.1 uncultured Gemmatimonadota bacterium | reverse complement strand
GTCGTGCCGAGCACGGTGTAGCCGCGCCGCTCGAGCATGCGCGTGGTGAGACGGAGGATCGCCGACTCGTCTTCCACGAGCAGGATCGTCTCGTTCCCGCGCGCGATCTCCGCGGTGCCGAGCGTGGCGCCGGCGAGCGGCAGCGCGCCCGCGTGACGGGGGAAGTGGATCTCGAACGATGCGCCCTGTCCCGGCTCGCTCTCGACGATGATGAACCCCTGGTTCTGTTCCACCGCGCCATAGACCATCGCGAGGCCGAGGCCGGTGCCGCGATCGAGATCCTTGGTGGTGAAGAACGGTTCGAACAGGTGTTCGAGTGTCGCGGCATCCATGCCGCTGCCGTCATCGCGCACGGTGAGCCGGACGAACTCGCCGGCGCGGGCGTGCGCGTGCGTCGCGCAGAACGCGTCGTCGATCACGCAGTTGGCCGTCGTGATCGTGATCGTGCCGACGTCGGCGATGGCGTCGCGGGAGTTGACGCACAGGTTGGCGAGGATCTGATCCACCTGCGACGGGTCGATGAAGATCGGCCACGGGCCGGCGGTGGGCAGCCACGTGACGGCGATGTCCTCGCCGATCAGGTGCTGCAGCATGCTCATGGAATGGGCGACCGCGTCGTTGAGGTCGAGCACCTCGGGTGCGACGACCTGTTTGCGGGCGAAGGCGAGGAGTTGCCGCGTGAGCGCCGCTGACCGGCCGGCAGCCTTCTGGATCTCCGCGAGGTCGTCGCGCAGCGCCTCGCCCGGCTCCACCTGCGCCATCGCGAGTTCGACGTGGCCCATGATCACGCCGAGCATGTTGTTGAAATCGTGGGCGACGCCGCCGGCGAGGCGTCCCACCGACTCCAGCTTGCGCGCCTGCTGGAGTTCGGCCTCCATCTTGGCGGCGGCCTGCTCGGCCAGCTTGCGGTCGTGGATGTCGGAGTTGGTGCCGGTGAAGCGGAGGGGCCGGTCGGCGCTGTCGCGGCCGCTCACGCGGCCGCGGCTCTGCACCCACCGCCACGAGCCGTCGGCGCAGTGCATGCGGGCTTCCACGAGGTACGGGTTCCCCTCGGCGATGGCGCGGCGCGATGCGTCGGTGACCACGTGGAGGTCGTCCGGATGCACGTGGGACCGGATGATGGAGATGTCCTGCACCGAGTCACCCGGCGGATGGCCGAGCATCGTGAACCAGCGCGGACTCAGAAAGACCTGACCGGTGACGGTGTCCCAGTCCCACACGGCGTCGCTCGCGGCCTCGAGCGCCAGGCGCAGCCGCTCCTCGCTCGTCGCGAGATTTCGTTCGGCGCGATTCCGGTCGGTGGCGTCCTGGCGAATGACGATGACGCCGATCACGGCGCCGTCGCGGTCCTTGAGCGGCCAGCAGGTGGACGACAATTCCTGATGCGGGTTGTTCACCCCCGGCGCGTCGACGTCGACGACGGCGCGCCCGGTGTCGAGCACGGCGCGCATGATCGGCTCGATGGTCACCCACACGGCGTGCGGTACCAGATCCTGCACGCGCTTCCCGATGTGATCCGCGGGCGTCCGTCCGTTGAACGCGGCGGCCACGCTGTTGATGCGCAGGTACCGCAGGTCGCGGTCGAGCACGGCGATGCCCAACGGACTCGCGTCCATCAGGCTGTCGAGGATCACGTCATCGAACCGCTCACCGGTCACTGGGGGAGTTCTCGTGTGCGGGCAGGCCACATATTCACTGCGGTCCACGGTGGTTTCGCGAACGCCACACCGTCAAGAATAGCACCGGCGGCCGCCAACTGCGCGCGGCGCGCGGGTGACGGGGAGGACCTCGGCCGAGCTGCCGCCGGCGTCACGCGGTCACCTTGCCAACTCTTTGTACCACGCCGCAAAGGCCCGCTCGAAGAACACCGTGTTGAACAACGTCCACTCCCCGAGCCCGCTCGGCAGCTGGTATGCCGCACCGGCGAACGCGGCGTCGATCCCTCTGCCGTGCGCGTCGCGGGCCGCCCGTTCGATCTCGTCGAGCATCACGAGGTAGCGGTCGAGGTCGGTCTCGTTGGCGAGCGCACCGTGTCCCGGCACGTAGCGCGCGCCCTTCGCCCGTCGCAGCGCGCGTGCCGAGCGCGTGAGCAGGCTCGGCACGGCGTCCACGTAGTTCGGGAACATCGCGTTCCACAGCAGGTCGCCGCAGAACACGACCTGCGGATCGGCGATCTCCACCGAGACATCGCTCGGCGTGTGGCCGCTCGCCGGCCGCACCACGACGCGCCGGTCGCCGAGGTCGATGGTGGTGCTTTCGGTCGCCCCGAGCGCGACGGCGTCGCGCAGCGCTGCGGTGCGTTCGGCCACCGCGGGCTGATTGCGCTCGCGCACGAGGTCGCGGGTCGCCGTGGTCGCGTGCACCGTGGGATGCTCGGCGCCGGCGACATAGCCCTGCACCCCGTTGGCGTGGTCGGCGTGGTAGTGCGTGACGACCACGTGCGTCGGCCAGCGCCCCGTCAGCTCTTTGGAACGCTCGGCGAGCCACCGTGCGCCCTCCGGCTGGTTGAACCCTTCGATGGCGAGCACCCCCGCGCGTCCGGCGATGAGGCCGCCGTTCGAGAGGGTGGTCCGGTCGCCTGAAAGCGGGGTAGAGATGAGAGCCCAGACCCCCTCGGCCACCTGCTCCAGGCGGCCGAAGGGCTCGGAGGCCACGACGCGCCCGTGGACGGGCGTCCAGGCCAGCCGGCGCGTTTCCGGGGTGGCGAACGCCGCGAGGGCAAGGTGCCCCGCGCAGCCGCCGGACGCGGCCAGAAAGGAACGGCGGGTGATCGGAAGCATCGGGAACCTCTCGCGTCAGGGCGTCACCGCTAAGATAATTGATTCAATGACCAACACCGTGCAGAAACTCCTGGCCGCGGCGTGCCTCGCCGTGGCCCTCCCGGCAGCGCTACAGGCGCAGGGAACGCCGCCTCCCGCGTCGATCACCGGGGTGGTGTTCGACAGCCTGCGCGGGGTAGGCCTCGCGCAGGCGGTGGTGCGCATCGCCGGCACGAACATCGAGACGCGCACCAACGACAAGGGCGAGTACACGCTCGACGGCGTGAAGGCGGGCGAGATGATCCTCGAGGTGCGCCATCCGCTGCTCGACACGATCGCGCAATCGCTCGATTCGCGCCCCTTCGCGCTCATCAGCGGCCAGAAGGTGACGATGTCGGTGCGCACGGTGTCGGTGGAAGAGCTGCGTGGCCAGATCTGCCCCCGCGGCGGCGTGAACGCCGGCAAGGGGATCCTCGTGGGACTTCTGCGCGACGCCGACGTCGACACGGCGCTCGCCGGGGGCACGGCCTCGCTGGTCTATCGCGACATGTTCGCCGGCGACGCCACCGACCGCGTGCGCACCGCGCGGGTCGATGGCGAGGGGCGTTTCGTGATCTGCGGGTTGCCCGACGCGATCGCCGGCACGGTGCAGGTGGCGCGCAACGGGCGCGCCACGGCCGAGGTGAAAGTGGTGACGAAGGGTTCGCTGTTCGCCACCGTGGGGATCACCGTGGGCACGTCGGCTGAGACGAAAGCGGTCCTGCAGGGGCGAGTGACGCAGCAGACGGGGCTTCCCGTGGTCGGCGCGCAAGTGGCCGTCGCTGGCGCGACGAAAGTGGCCGTGACCGACAGTGCGGGGCGTTATCGCATCGACGGGCTTCCGTCGGGCACGGCGGAGGTGGTGGTGCGGCGCATCGGGTTCGCCGCCAACGTGGGCACGG
>CAIRBD010000424.1 GCA_903876745.1 uncultured Gemmatimonadota bacterium | reverse complement strand
TGTATGAATAGTACAGGGGGAGGGAAAGGGGGAGGGGGAGGGCGCCGCGCTCGTTAGTGGGAGATGCGGGCTTCCGTGAACAGCGGCGCCATCAGGCCGTGCTCCGACCGCCCGTGCGGATCCTGATTCAGCCGCACCTTGTTCACGAGTTCGAGCGCCGTCTCATTGCACGGCGGCAGCTCCATGCTCGACGTGCCGAGCGGCGTCGTGCGCTCTCCCCACTTCACGAGCAGCGCGCAGTAGGTGAGGCCGCCGCCGAACGCGGGCATCAGGATGTTGCTCCCCGGCTTGATGCGGCCCGTGCTCAGCGCCTCGACGAGCGCCACGGGCACGGTGGCCGCGCTCATATTGCCGTACTTCTGCACGGTGACGATCACCTTCTCCATCGGCACGCCGGCATACTTCGCGACGGCTTCGATGATGCGCAGGTTGGCCTGGTGCGGAATGACGAGGTCGAGCTGGTCGCCGCTGACGCCGCAGTCGGCGAGCACTTTCACCGACGATTCGGCCATCGCCTTCACGGCGCGCTTGAAGATGGCGCCGCCGTCAAAATCCCACAGGCAGTCGCCGAGCGTGACGCCGAGCCCCGCGTAACCGCAGCCGAAGCCGCGCACGCGCAGGGTCTGGCGCGCTTCGGCGTCGCAACCGATGACGCTGCCGAGCACGCCCTGCTCGGTGTCGGAGGCCTGCAGCACCACGGCGGCGGCGCCGTCGCCGAAGAGCACGGCGACGTTGCGGTTGCTCCAGTCCATGTAGCGGCTGATCAGCTCTACGCCGATGACGACGGCGTTGCGGATGACGCCGGTCTGGATCATGGCCGTGGCCGTGGTGAGGCCGTAGCAGAAACTGGTGCACGCCGTGTTGAGGTCTATCGAGGCAGACTTTGTGGCGCCGAGCGCGTACTGCACGCCGGAGGCGCTGTTCGGAACCAGCTCTTCGTTGCTCACGCCGCCGTAGATGATGAGATCGACGTCGGCCGGGTCGAGGCCGGCGCAGGCGAGGGCGCGCGACGCGGCCACCGTGGCGAGCTCGATGGCGGTCACGTGCGACACGCGGCGTTCCTTCATGCCGGTGCGCGAGGTGATCCATTCGTCGGACGTCTCGAGGAAGGTCGAGAGGTCCTCGTTGGTGAGGACCGCCGGGGGCATGCAATCGCCCCAGCCGGTGATGGCGGCGTATTTCATCGTCGTCGTCGTGGGTATGAGCTGGTGATTCCCGCGCGTGACACGACAGGCCGTTACCAGGCGCCGCCGTGGCGATCAGTGTGGGGAGAACTTACCGCCGGACCGCGAATTGGAAACCGCCCCGCCGCCGCCGCCCGGTGCCGGACGGCGGCCGCGCTGCGTCACACGGGCGTCCTTCGGCGCGGAATAACCGGTCGACGGCGCCAAATGACGCTCCGCAGACGAAGCGTTGCTACGTTCGCGCCATGCTACAACCTGCCTGCGGAACCTGCCACACCTGCGGAGCGCCGCTCCTCGACGAGACGGCGCTCTACTGCCCCGACTGCCGCCTGCTCACTTGGCAGGGGATCGTCGACATGCGCCGCGATCGCGAGACCCCGTCCGGAATCCGGGTCACCGGCCTCGTGGGTCCGGACGGACCGCGAACGTCTGTGAGTAGCTCCGACCATTCACCGTGAGCTTGGCGGTGAACGCACCGGTGAGCATCGTCACGCTGCCGCCGCGTCCACCGCCTCCGCCACGACCGCCCCTGCCGCCGCCTGCGGCGACAGGGTTCCAGAACACCCGGTGGAGCCCCGCCGTGGTCGGGAACGGCTCGGTTCCCGGACGCCAGAGCGCTGACGTGTTGGGGATGCTGCCCGCGCGTCCCCCGCGCCCAGCGGCTGCCGGCGCCTCCGCACTGAGAGTCTGCACCACTGTGCCGCCGGCATCGAGGATCTCGAGCGTCACCGTTCCGGTGGCGTTCGCCTTCAAATAGAAGTCGATCGCGGCTCCGGTGGCCGGGTTCAGCGCCTGCGGTTCGTCTTTCTGCAGCGGCGTGCCGTTGTCGTTCCCCTGCGTGACGTTGATGGCGTCGGCGGGCTTGAACAGGTACGCGTCGCCCGCGAGCACGGCGGCGGTGAGCTGCCGCAGCGCGCTGATGTCGTCCACCACCCAGAACCCGCGCCCGTGCGTCGCGACGATGAGATCGTTGTTGTAGATCTCGAAGTCGCGCACCGACGTCACGGGAAGGTTCGACTGCAGCGGCTGCCACGAATCGCCGTCGTCGAGCGACACGTGCACGCCCCGCTCCGTGCCGGCGAAGAGCAGCCCCTGCCGCATCGGGTCTTCCTTGATGACGTGCACGTAGCCGCTCTTGGGCAGTCCGTTCACGATGGGCTGCCAGCTCTTCCCCTGGTCGCGCGTGCGGAAGATGTGCGGCTCGAAGTCGCCGAGCTGGTGCCGGCTCACGCTCGCGTAGGCCGTGTTGAAATCGAAGTGCGACGCCTCGATGCCCGTGACGCGGCTCCACGCGCCCACCGCCGGTGGCGTCACGTTCTGCCAACTCTTGCCGTCGGTGGTCGTGACGTGGATCTGGCCGTCATCGGTGCCGGCCCACACCATCGGCACGAGGAGCGGCGACGGGCACACGGCGTAGATCACGCCGCGCTTCCCGTTGCGATCCGTCTGTGCGGCCGCGGCCGCGTCGAGATTCGGCGGCGTGCCGGGCTCGGCGCGCGTGAGGTCGCCGCTGATCTGCGTCCAGCTGCGCGCGCGGTCGGTGCTCTTGAAGAGGAACTGATTGGCGTAGTACATCGCGCGCGGATCAGCGTGCGAGATGACGAGCGGCTGCGTCCAATCCTGCCGCGCCGCCTCGGGCGACGTCGGCTGCGTGGTGCCGGCGACCGGCGCGTTCGACTCGAGGTCGAAGCACTGTCCGGTGCCGCCGTACACGTGGCCGGGGTGCAGCGGATCGCCCGCCGTCATCCCGCTCTCGCCGCCGGCGCCGATGGGCTCCCAGTCGCGTTCCGAGATCTCGCCGAACTTGCCGCGCGAGCGCACGGCGACGGCGCCCGAATCCTGCTGCGCGCCGGTCACCCAATAGGGGAAGCGATAGTCCACCGACACGTGATAGATCTGCGCCGTGGGCTGGTTGAGCCACGAGCTCCACGTGACGTCGCGCGGATCGGCGGCCTTGGCGTTGTGCGTGATGATGGCGCCCTGGTCGCTGGCGACGATCACGGTGTTCGTGTCGTCGGGCGAGACCCACGCCTGATGGTAGTCGTCGCCGCCCGGCGAGCCGCGCAGCGGCAACCACGACGTGCCGCCGTCGAGTGAGCGTGAGACGGCCACGTTGGGCACGTAGATGACGTCGGCGTTCTTGGGATCGACGGTGACTTTCGAGAAGTACCAGCCGCGGCTCCACAGCGCCTGATCGCTCGAGATGCGCGTCCAGCTCGCGCCGCCGTCATCGGAGCGGAAGAATCCGCCCTGCTGCGGTTCCGTGGGACCGCCGAATCCGCCGCCGCCGGCGCGACCACCCGCGGCCGGCGCAGGAGTGGGCGCTGCACCGGGCGCTTTGGGCTCGGGGAGTAGACAGTCTACGACGGCGTACAGCCGTTTTGGATTGCTCGCCGCGACGGCGATGCCGGTGCGGCCGATCCCTTCTTTGGGGAGTCCGTTGGTGAGCGGCTTCCACGTGCTGCCGCCGTCGGTGCTCTTGAAGATGCCACCGCCGGGGCCGTTCGTGGGCGCGTAGGTGTACCAGGGCGGACGGCGCGTGTTCCAGAGGCCGGCGTAGACGACCGACGAGTTGGTGGGATCGATCACGACTTCCACGGCGCCCACGTCGTCGTTCTTGAACAGCACCTTCTGCCACGTCTTTCCGCCGTCGCGCGTGCGGTACACGCCACGGTGCGGTGTGGCGGTATACAGGTTGCCGATGGCGGCGACGAATGCGATGTCGGGGTTGCGCGGGTCGACGGCGATCTTGCCGATGTGGTGCGTGTCGTCGAGGCCGAGGTGCGTCCATGATTTGCCGGCGTCGGTGCTCTTGTACACGCCGTTGCCGTAGCCCATCGAATCACGGAGCGTGTTCTCGCCCGTGCCCACGTACACCACATCGGGCGCCGACGGCGCGACGGCCACGGCGCCGATCGACGCCACGGGCTGACCGTCGAACACCGGCGTCCACACGCGGCCGGCGTCGATGGATTTCCAGACGCCGCCGTTGGCGGCGCCAAAGTAGAACTCGTTGGGGCGGCCGGGCACGCCGGTGGCCGCAGGGACGCGTCCGCCGCGGAAGGGGCCGAGCATGCGCCACTTCATGCCGCTGGTGAATGAAGCGATATCGGCGCGGGCGATGCGCGCGGCGCCCGCGGTGCCGGTGCCGAACGGCGCGGGGAGCGGCGCGGGGTCGGCGCGTAGCGCGCGGCCGAAGCGCGGAGCGGCGACCGTCAGTGCGGCACCGAGCGCGCCGGCGAAGCCGAGGAAGCGACGGCGGCTGAGCGCCGACTCGTCGGGGGGCGGAACGTCGCGGCGCGGCGTTGCTTCGTCGGTCGACGGGGCGTGCGGATGCTCGTTTGCCACGACAGTCTCCTCGAGAGTGTTTCGTCTGGGCGGGACGCGTCCCATGGTATTGCGCGCGCCCCGCTCGCTCCGTTGAACCCGCCCGCCGGCGTCCTTTGGGTCGTGCTACACGTGCGTGAGCCACCCGTGCGTGTCGGGCCGCTTGCCGGTGACCGTGTCCATGTAGGTCGACTGCAGCTGTTTGGTCATCGGGCCACGCTTGCCCTTGCCGACGATGATCTTGTCCACGCTGCGCACGGGGGTCAGCTCGGCGGCGGTGCCGGTGAAGAACACTTCATCGGCGGTGTAGAGGCTCTCGCGCGGCAACGGGCGTTCAATCACTTCGATGCCTGCCTCGCGGGCGAGCGTGATGATGCTCGACCGCGTGATGCCGGGGAGGAGCGTGCCGTCCACGGGCGGCGTGTACAGCGTGCCGGCGCTCGCGACGAACACGTTCATCCCCGACCCTTCGCTCACCATACCGTCCGTGCTGAGCGCGATCCCCTCGGCGAAGCCGTTGAGCAGCGCTTCCATCTTGATGAGTTGCCCGCCCAGATAATTGCCGGCGACCTTGGCCGCAGCCGGGAAGGTGTTGGGCGCCATGCGATGCCAGGTGGAGACGCACGCGTCCACGCCGTTCTCGAGCGCTTCGTCGCCGAGGTAGGCGCCCCACGGCCAGCAGGGGAGGTACACCTCCACCGGGCTGTCGAACGGCACCATGCCGGACGCGCCGTACCCGCGCAGCACCATCGGGCGGATGTAGCACGACTCCATCTCGTTGCGGCGCACGACCTCGCGGCAGGCCGCGACGAGGGTGTCGACGTCGTACGCGACGTCCATGCGGTAGATCTTGCAGGAGTTCAGCAGCCGGATGAGATGGTCTTGCAGGCGGAAGATCGCTGGCCCTTTCGGCGTCGCGTAGCAGCGCACGCCCTCGAAGGCGGAGGACCCGAACTGCAGCGAGTGGCAGAGCACGTGCACCTGGGCATCGGCCCAGGCGACGAACTCGCCATCGCGCCAGATCCACTTGGTTTCGGAGATCTTCATGGCAGATCCTGATGGAAGAAGGAGGCGGCGGGCCTCCGGGCGCGGTATGTTGAGTCCGACCGCCCCATAACCTAATCGGAACCTCACATGCCCGCCGCCACGAAACACGCCTGGACGGATGTCCCGCTCGAAACGCTCTCGCCGCTGCTCGGTCGCAAGCTGCTGACCGCCGAGCGCATGATGATCGCGCAGGTGTTCCTGAAGACCGGCTGCATCGTGCCGGCGCACGATCATCACAACGAGCAGATCACGTACATCCTGGAAGGATGCCTGCGTTTCTGGCTCGGCGAGCACGCCGACGCGCCGGGCGACGTATATACAGATGTACATGCAGGCGAAGTGCTGCTCATCCCGGGTGGGCTGCGGCACCGCGCCGAGGCGCTCGAGGACACGCTCGACCTGGACGTGTTCAACCCGCCGCGGCAAGACTGGCTCGACGGCAGCGACGCGTACTTGCGCAGGGAGAAATAGATGGACCTCGGACTGCGCGGGAAGGTGGCGTTGGTGTGCGGCGCGAGCCGCGGGATCGGCTTTGCGACCGCGGAGGCGCTCGCGCAGGAGGGGACGTCTCTCGCCATCGTGTCGCGGGATGCCGCGTCGCTCGAGCGCGCCGTGGCCCGCCTCGCGCCGTATGACGCCACCGTGCTGGTGATCGTGGCCGACCTGAGCACCACCAAGGGACTCGACGCGGCCATCAGCGGGACGATGGGACGCTACGGCCGCGCCGACGTGCTCATCACCAATACGGGTGGTCCGCCCACGGGGACGGCGACCGGCCACGATTGGCCGGCGTGGGAGCGCGCGTCGGAACTGCTGCTGCGGAGCGCGGTGGAACTCACGCGGGCCTTCGTTCCTGGGATGCGCGAGCGGCAGTGGGGACGCGTGGTGGGCATCACGTCGTTCGCCGTGAAGCGGCCGGTGCCGTCGCTCGTGCTCTCGAATGCGCTGCGAGCGGCGGTCACGGGCTACTACCGCACGCTCGCCGACGAGGTCGCGGCGGACGGCGTGACCGTGAACACGGTGCTCCCGGGCTACACCGAGACGGAACGGCTCGAGGCGCTTGCTGAAGCGACCACGAAGCGCACGGGGGCCACGCGCGAATCCATTTATGATGGCTGGCGCGCCGAGACGCCGGCGAAGCGGTTGGGACGTCCGGAAGAACTCGCGGCGGTGATCGCCTTCCT
>CAIRBD010000423.1 GCA_903876745.1 uncultured Gemmatimonadota bacterium | reverse complement strand
GGGTGGATGAAGCTCTCGTACAGCACGCCGAGGATCATGTAGATCACGAACACGGCGAGGATGAGCAGCCAGAGCATGCCGGCCTGCGTGCTCAGGAACGCGTCGGCGATGCCGGTGAAACTCGAGGCCACGGTCACCGGCAGCAGCGCCGACGCCTCGCGCCGCACCACCGCCATGCCGTCGCCGAGCGACACGCCGGGCGCGAGGTTGAACGAGATCGTCGACGACGGCACCTGGCCGGCGTGGTTGATCGTCACCGGCCCCACCGACTCCCGGAACTTCGCGACGGTGGAGAGCGGCACCAGCGGCCCTCGCGTGGAGCGCACCCAGAGCTTGCCGAGCGCATCCACATCCTGCTGGAACTCGGGGAGCAGTTCCATCACCACCCAGTATTCGTTGCTCGACGTATAGATGGTCGACACCTGGCGCTGGCCGAACGCATCGTAGAGCGTGCTCTCGATCTCGTTCGCCGACACACTGAGGCGGCCGGCGGCCTCGCGGTCGATCTCCACGGTCACCTGCGGATTCTCGATGAGCAGGTCGCTCGTCACGTCGGCGAGCTCCGGCTGCTGCCGGAGCTTCGCCTCGAGCGCGAGCGCCGCCGAGTTCAGCACGGTGATGTCGCCGTTCTGCAGCGTGAACTGGTACAGGCTCTTCGACGCGAGGCCGCCGATGGAGATGGCCGGCGGATTCTGCACGAACGCCTTGATGTCGGAGACCTTCTCCAGCTCGCGCGTGAGGTCGCGCGCGATGACGTCGGCGCTCCGCTTGCGGTCGTTCACCGGCCGCAGGTCGACCGTCAGCTGTCCCTGGTTCGCCGCCGCCGACGTGCCGACGGACGACGTCACCGACCGCACGTCGGGATCCTTCGCCACGATCGCCGCCACATCCTGCTGCCGGTCGACGAGCGCCTGGAACGAGGCCCCCTGCGCCGCCTCGGTCACCACGAGCAGCTGCCCGGTGTCGTCCGTCGGGAACAGGCCCTTGGGCATCGCCCAGAACATGTATCCCGTACCCACGAGGATCACGAACGAGAACACGAGCGTCATCGGCCGGTGGCGCATCACCGCGGCCAGCGTGCGCTCGTACAGATGCAGCCAGGCGTCGAAGAACCGTTCCGTCGCCTGATAGAACCGCCCCTGCTCTTCCTTGTGCTGATGCCGCAGGAACCGGCTCGAGAGCATCGGCGTGAGCGTGAGCGACACGAATCCCGACACGAGGATCGCCGCGCCGATCGTCACGGCGAACTCGTGGAACAGCTTGCCGATGATCCCGCCCATGAACAGGAACGGGATGAACACCGCCGCCAGCGACAGCGTCATCGAGATGATCGTGAACCCCACCTCGCTCGCGCCGTCGATCGCCGCCTGCATCTTCGGCTTGCCCATCTCGAGATGGCGCACGATGTTCTCGAGCATCACGATCGCATCGTCCACCACGAATCCGACGGCGAGCGTGAGCGCCATCAGCGACAGATTGTCGAGACTGTAGTGCAGCAGCGACATCACGGAGAACGTGCCGATGATCGACATCGGCAGCGCGAGGCTCGGGATGACGGTCGCCGAGAGATTGCGCAGGAAGAGGAAGATCACCATCACGACCAACCCGAGGGTCAGGTACAGCGTGAAGGTGACGTCGTCGACCGACGCCTTGATGGTCGTGGAGC